>DATCEJ010000617.1:0-19283 GCA_036510135.1 Roseiarcus sp.
CTCGGCCAAGCTGGCGGTCGGCGAGCCATTGGCAGAAGAGGGTGAATTCGAACCCGTGACGGTTCCGTTCGATCGCACGGTCGATCGCCTTGGGGTCGCCGTCGCGCAGGTCCTGCGGCCAGAGAGCCCAGTTTGGACCGGCCTCCCCGTCAGCAGCGGCCTGAAAGGCTGCGAAGCGCCGCAACGTTTCGTCGCCCGATCTCGCAAAGGCATGGTAGTCCGCGATGAGCGGATCGCTTGGCCGCGACAGGCGGAGGCGAGTGAAGGCGGCGGTCCAAGCTTCGAGCGCGGCGAGCTTGGCGAGCCACACCTCCTCGTACTCGACATATTTTGTCGCCGAAGCGGCGGCAAACTGTGGCGCCAGTGAGGCAAGCACAGCGGTGAGCGCTTCGTCGTTAGGCAGGCCTGAATCGTCCTGCACGTCGATGAACATCGGGTCGAGGAATCGGCGATCCGAGGGATAGTAGGGGCTCGCCCGGCCTCGGTCGCGCGGGAACAGCATATGCAGCGGGCTGACCCCGAGGTAAGCCGCGCCGGCTTGGCCCGCCCTCTCTCCCGCGAGTGCGAGCGCTGAGAAGTCGCCGATCCCCTGATCGCGACCGCTCTCGTCCGCGCGACGCAGGGCGTAGAGCTGAGCCGCCGCGCCAAAACGCTTACGCGTGGCCGATACGGGGCTGTAAGCGTACGGCGGCGCGATCGTGAGGGCGCATTCTACGCCGTCGACAATGAGACGATGGCGCCCGAGCGGCAGCGTCGGCAGCGCGACTGCGCGCTCGGACACCGAGCGTCCGTCGGCCAGGTCGCGCCGGACGCCGTCTGCGGCCTCGATCGACCATTCGGCGACAGCGCCGTCTTCGCGCTCGATCCGCGCATCGGTTTTGCGAGGCGTCTCGCGCAACGGCGCGACGAACGGCTGGTCGGCGCGCAGCACGAGCGAGAAGGGCAGGCGGCGGCGCTGCGTCTCTTCGATGAGCCGGGTCAGGCTGTCCCGCGCCTGAGCTTCGCTCGCGACCTCAAGGCCGAGCGCAGAGAGAAGCGCGATCTTTGTCTCCGACGAAACGATCGTACGTTTGCCGTTGATGTCCGTCCACTCCGCAGCGACCCCCGCCGCGCTCGCGAGCTTGCCGATCGTTTCGACCCCGGGCGCTCCGGAATTAAGTCCGCCGCCCGTCGTTCTCACTTCAGTGAGGATGAGCGACGCGCGCGCTCGAAGCCGAACGAGGTCGGCGAGCGCAAGCCAGCGCTCAGGCGCCGCTGGATCATACGTGTCGATGACCGAGCGCCACGCCATGCCAGCGCGTGGCGAGGGCAAATGAACCTCTGCGTCGGCGTCCGAGCGGTTCATCGCGACAGCCACCCGATCGACCCCGTCGCTCTGAGGCGTGGAGAAGACCGCAGCGAAAATGGCGCCTTCGGCGTCGTTCCACTCTGCCTGCGTCATCGGCCCATTGGCGTCACGCCATTCGACGTCGGGGAGCTGGCTTGCGTCGAATGGCGACCCGTTCAGGAAAGCGTCGCGCGACAGCGCGGCATTGGCGCGGCGAACCGCAATGAGCCGCGTCGTGAAGGCGATCAGCGAGGCGTCCGTGGCCCCCCAGTCGATCGCGCTCGTCGCGTTGTCCTGGGCGTAGGCGTTGTTGTTGCCGCCCTGGCTGAAGCCCAGCTCCGAGCCCATGCCGAGCATCGGCGTCCCGCGCGAGACGAGCAAAAGCAGGAGTAAATTGCGCTCGTCCCGCGAACGCGATTCAACGATCGCTGGATCATCGCTCGGCCCCTCGCCCCCATGGTTCCAGCTGTTGTTGTTGTCCGTGCCGTCGCGATTGTTCTCGCCGTTGGCTTCGTTGTGTTTGCGGTCGTAGGAAACCAGGTCGCGGAGCGTGAAGCCGTCATGAACGACGACGAAATTGACGCCCGTGGACGGCGCCGCAGCGCGCCCGAATACGTCCCGCGAACCAGCGATCCGGGTTGCGATCTCTCCGCGCAGACCTGGGTCGCCTCGCCAGAAGCGGCGCGCGCCGTCGCGAAAACGGTCATTCCAGTCGGCGAATGCGGGGCCGAACTGGCCGAGGCGATAGCCGCCGGGGCCGATGTCCCAAGGCTCGGCGATGAGGCGCGCTTTCGCGAGCACTGGATCGGCTGCGAGCGCCTTGAAGAAGGGCGCCTCGGGGTCGAAGCCGGTGGCGCGGCGGCCGAGCGTGGTGGCGAGGTCGAAGCGAAACCCGTCAAAACCGCCATGAATCATCCAGCGCTTGAGTGCGCCAATCGCCATCTCGACGACCAGCGGACGGTCGAGCGCGAGGCAATTTCCGGTGCCGGTATCGTTGACGTAAAGTTCGGGATTGTTTGGGTCGAGCCGGAACCAGGCCTGATTGTCGAGGCCGCGGAAGGACAGAGTCGGCCCCAGCTGGTCGCTCTCGCCATTATGGTTGAAGACAACGTCGAGAATGGCCTCCATGCCCGCCGCATGTAGCGCGTCGGTCGCTGCTCGAACATCGGCCCAACCGCCTGGCGCCAGACGCGGATCGGGCGAGCCGAACACGACCGAGTTATAGCCCCACGCGTCCGAGAGACCGAGAGGGGGCATATGCCGATCGTCGATGAACGGGTCGGACGGCATGATCTCGACCGCGGTGACGCCGAGCTTGGCCAGGTGCTCAATCGACGCCGGATGCGCAAGTCCCGCGAAGGTCCCGCGCGCGGCTTCGGGGATCGCCAGGTTGAGCCGCGAGAAGCCGCGCAGGTTGAGCTCGTAAATGACCAGCGCTTCCGGCGCGATGCGCTTATGTCCCGGCTCTCCCGCGGGCGGCTCTCCAGCAATCGCTTTCGGAATATGCGGGCCGGTGTCCTCCCCGAACTTGAACATCGAGGGATGGAGCTTGAACGGCCGGTCAAAACGCCAGGCGAAAGGATCGGCCAGCAATTTGGACGGGTCAAAGCGGAGTCCCCGCTTCGGATCGTAGGGACCCTGGACGCGAAAGCCGTAAAGCGCGCCCGCGCCGACCCCAGGGGCGAGCCCGCGCAGGATGCCGTCAGCGTCACGCGCCATCGGCGCGCGAACAGTTTCGCGATCGCCGTCGTAGATACACAGCGACGCGCCTTCGGCGTTGGGCAGCTCGAGCGCTGCTTCCAGGCCGCGCGCAGAGATGAAAACGCCAGGGGCGGCCTTTGAGTCGCTCATTCGGCTGGCCTGATTATGTCGCGGTAAAGCGCGGCGTATCGCTTCGCCGGGCCCCGCCAGGAGACGTCCGATCGCATGCCATTGAGTCTGAGCCGCCGTAACACTGCGGGATCGCGGGCAATATCAAGTGCGCGATTGAGTGCGTAGGTCAACGATTCAACAGCGGGCGGGTAGAACTGGATGCCGGTCGCTACGCCGGCGGCGGTCGCTGCCTCGTTGGCGTCTATGACCGTATCGGCGAGACCGCCAACGCGCGAGACGATCGGCGGGGCGCCATATCGGAGCGCGCAGAGCTGGGTGAGGCCGCAAGGCTCGAAACGCGAGGGCACGACGATAAAATCGGCGCCCGCCTGAATAAGATGGGCCAACTTCTCATCGTAGCCGAGCACGCAAGCAATCGAGTCTGGCCGCGATGCGGCGGCCGCGGTGAAGCCGCCTTCCAATAACGGATCGCCGGAGCCAAGCAGCGCGAGTTGGGCGCCTCTAGCGATAATTCCGGGCAGCGCCTGCAACAGCAAGTCGAGGCCTTTCTGATCCGACAGCCGGGAGACGACGCCGAACAGCGGCCGGTCGATTCGCGGCGCCAGCCCCATTTGTGTCTGCAGCGCAACCTTGTTGCGAACCCGCATGTCAATGCGCAGCGCGCTATAGTTTTGCGGCAGCGTGACGTCGGTGGCCGGATTCCAGACATTGTCGTCGATGCCGTTGATGATTCCGTGCACGACCGCTGCGCGAGTGTGCAAGAGACCATCGAGCGCCATGCCGAATTCGGGCGTCATGATTTCGCGCGCGTAAGTTGGGGACACCGTGGTGATGCGGTCGGATAGCCTTAGACCTGTTTTCAGATAGCCGACGCCGCCGAAATATTCCACGCCATCGATGGAAATAGCCTGAGGGGGCAAGCCCAACTCGCCGAAGATCGACATTGGAAAATGGCCCTGGAAGGCGATGTTGTGGATGGTGGTGACAATTCCAGGTCGCGACCTGGCGGCGTAGTTGAGATAGGCCGCCGTGAGCGCTGCCTGCCAGTCATGCGCATGAACGACCTGAGGCCGGAACGCGTCAATCACGCCAAGGCCGATATCTGCGCCGACCCGAGCAAGCGCCGCAAAGCGCTGCGCATTGTCCGGCCAGTCGAGCCCGTTCGGCCCGAGGTAAGGATTGCCGGGCCGGTCATAAAGATGGGGCGCATCGATGGCGAACAGGTCGAGATCGGCCGCCTTGCCGGAGAGGATCCGCGCGGGTCCTCCGAACAGATCGCTGTAAGCGTGCGCCGGCTGCGCGCCGGCGAGCTTGGCCATTACGGCCGGATAGCCGGGGACGAGCGTTCGCATCTCGACGTCTTCGCGTGCAAGCGCTGCCGGCAGAGCGCCCGCGACGTCGGCAAGACCGCCGGTCTTGATAAGCGGGAAGACCTCCGAGGCGACCGAGAGAACTTTAAGCCCGCTCATTGCACGAGTTTGTCGATCATGGGCTTGGTGATCAACGTGACGCCGCTTTCCGTGCGACGGAACCGCTTGGCGTCGAGCTCGGGGTCTTCGCCGACCACGAGACCGTCGGGAATGCGCACTTCGCTGTCAATGATGGCTTTGGAGAGCCGCACGTTGCGCCCGATCGTCACGTAAGGGAGCACAACCGTCTCATGCACCGTGGTGTACGAATGGACGCGAACGCCGGTAAAGATCAGCGAGCGGCTGAGCGACGCGCCAGAGATGATGGAGCCGCCAGACAACAGGGAGGATACAGCGAAGCCCCGCCGGCCGTCCACGTCATGGACGAATTTGGCCGGCGGCGTGATCTCGCCATAGGTCCAAATCGGCCAGCCGCGATCGTAGAGGTCGAGATCGGGAACGACGTCGGTCAAGTCGACGTTGGCGGCCCAATAGGCGTCGACCGTTCCAACGTCGCGCCAGTAGGCCTTGCCCTCCTCGCTCGACGTTACGCAGGATTGCGAGAAGTGATGCGCCACCGCTTTGCCGTTCTTGACCAGGTAGGGAATGATGTCCTTGCCAAAATCATGGGCGGAATTCGGATCGGCCGCGTCGTGCCGCAGAATATCGATGAGGAATGACGTCTCGAAGACATAAATGCCCATGCTGGCGAGCGCCACGTCGGGTTTACCGGGCATGTGCGGCGGATTCTTAGGTTTCTCCAAGAAGGCGATTATGTTGTTCTTTTCGTCAATATGCATGACGCCAAAGCCGGTCGCTTCCTCAAGCGTCGCCTCGAGACATCCGACTGTCACGTCGGCCCCCGAATCGACGTGCTGCTGGAGCATCTTCTCGTAGTCCATTTTGTAAATATGATCGCCGGCCAGCAGGACGATGAAGTGAGGGCCGTAGCCCTCGATAATATCGATGTTCTGGTAGACCGCATCCGCTGTGCCGAGGTACCACATCGTCTCGGACACACGTTGGGACGCTGGCAGGACGTCGAAGCTTTCGTTGCGCTCTGGCCGGAGAAAGTTCCAGCCGCGCTGCAGATGGCGAATGAGGCTGTGGGCCTTGTATTGCGTGGCGACCGCGATGCGGCGAATGCCCGAGTTGAGCGCGTTCGACAACGCGAAGTCGATGATGCGCGACTTGCCGCCGAAATAGACCGCTGGCTTCGCCCGTCGGTCGGTAAGCTCGAGCAGACGGCTGCCCCGGCCGCCGGCGAGCACGTAAGCCATGGCGTGGCGCGCATACGGGGCCGAAACGCCCAGTTCCTTCGCGGTTTTCATTTTGGGCATCGCGAACTCCGTCGTCGGGCTGCCGCCTCAGGCAGAAGGCGGACTGAAAACGAGGAACAAGGTTGCAAGCGGGGGCAACGTCAGAGTCGCCGATGCTGGGAAGCCGTGCGCGGGTTGCGCCTCCGCCGTGACGCCACCCAAGTTGCCCGTATTGGAGCCGCCGTAGGAGCCGGCGTCGCTGTTCAGAGCCTCGCGCCAGAAGCCCTGGTAGGGCAGGCCGAGCCGGTAACCGACGCGCGGCTCGGGGGTGAAATTGCAGACGACCGCGACGGGCGGATCGCTCTGCGCGCCCTGCCGAAGAAAGGCCAACACCGACTGGCTTTCGTCGTTGACCACGATCCAGCGGAAACCATCAGGTTCGCAATCGCGCGCGTAGAGGGCGGGCGTTTCGCGATAGAGCCGGTTGAGATCGCGGACCCAAGCCTGGACGCCTTGATGGGGCCAATGGTCGAGGAGCCACCAGGGAAGCGACTCCGAGGCGTTCCACTCGCTTGTCTGCCCGAACTCCTGGCCCATGAAGAGGAGCTTCTTGCCGGGATGACCCCACATGAAGCCATAGAAGGCGCGCGCGTTGGCGAAGCGCTGCCATTCGTCCCCCGGCATCTTGCCGATGACCGAGCGTTTGCCGTGCACGACTTCGTCGTGCGAGATCGGCAGCACGAAGTTCTCGCTGAAGGCGTAAAGGAGACCGAAGGTCATTTTGTTGTGATGCCACCGACGATAGATCGGATCTTCCGACACGTAGTCGAGCGTGTCGTGCATCCAGCCCATGTTCCACTTGAAGCCGAAGCCGAGACCGCCCTGATCCGTTGGCCGGGAAACGCCAGGAAAGGCGGTCGATTCTTCCGCGATGGTGACTGCTCCCGGAAAGCCGCCGTAGACGAGTTCATTGGCGCGGCGGAGGAAGGCGATCGCTTCTCGGTTTTCCTTGCTCCCGTCCGCGTTAGGCAGCCATTCGCCCTCTTTGCGGGAATAGTCGAGGTAAAGCATCGAGGCGACGGCATCGACGCGCAGCCCGTCGATGTGGAACCGATCGACCCAGTAGAGCGCGTTGCAATAGAGAAAGTTGGCGACCTCGGTGCGACCAAAATTGTAGATCGCCGTGTTCCAGTCCGGCTGGAAGCCTTTGCGCGGGTCGGCGTGCTCGTAGAGGGCGGTGCCGTCGAAATGCGCCAACCCCTGTTGGTCGGTGGGAAAATGCGCCGGGACCCAGTCGAGGATGACGGCGAGACCGGCGGCGTGTGCTCGATCCACGAAGCGCGCGAAGGCGGCCGGATCGCCGAAGCGCCGGGTCGGGGCAAAGAGGCCGATCGGCTGGTAGCCCCAGGATTCGTCGAGCGGATGCTCGCTGATCGGTAGAAGCTCGAGGTGTGTGTAGCCCATTTCGGCGACGTACGGGATGAGCTGATCGGCCAACTCGTCATAGGTCAGGAACCGTCCGTCCTCACCGCGCCTCCAGGAGCCGAGATGCGCTTCGTAGATCGACATTGGCTTGCGCCGCGCCTCGCCGCCGCCTCTCTTGGCCATGTATTCGGCGTCGGTCCAGGAGAAGTCAGCGCTGTCGGCGACGACAGAAGCCGTTGACGGCCTCAGCTCAGCCTCGAAACCGAACGGGTCCGCCTTGAGCGGCAACAGCGTTCCGTGAGAATCCAAAAGCTCAAACTTATAAACCGCTCCGACTGTCAATTCCGGAACGAAGATCTCCCACAGGCCACTGTCGAAGCGCCGACGCATCTGACAGCGCCGACCGTCCCACCGGTTAAAGTCACCAACGATGGAGACGCGCGTCGCGTTCGGCGCCCAGAGTGCAAACAGTACGCCATCGACGCCCTCGTGACGGATCAGCTGCGCGCCAAGCCTGCGGTAGAGCTGCCGATGCGTGCCTTCCCGCACCAGATAATCGTCGAGCGGCCCCAAGGCCGGGCCAAAAGCATAAGAGTCCATGTACGAATGGGACCCATGCGTTGTTGTAACCTCGACCCGATATGTCGGACGCTCCTTGAGTGACGGAATGAACGCCTCGAAAATGTCGTCCTTCCGCCGCGGCAGCTCGGCGATAAGCTCGCCGCCACGAATGAGCGCGCGCACCGAAATCGCTTCAGGCGCAAAGACTCTGATGACCCATCCCGCGGGGGTCTGATGCGGTCCGAGCACCGCGAAAGGATCCAAACTGCGCGCGGTCATAATCGCATCGAGGTCTCGGTCCCGCGCTTTCCAGTCCTCCCCCATGACTGTCTCCATAACTTTGGGCTCAGCTTATCGGCACGAAGGGAGCATTCCAGATTTCCTCTGCATATTCGCCAATCGTTCGATCGGAAGAGAACCAGCCGACATTAGCGGTGTTGATAACGCTCGAACGCATCCATCGGTTCCGGTCGCGCCAGGCTTCGTCGATCTTCACCTGTGTCTTCCAGTAGGCGTCGAAGTCGGCGCAGATCATGAAATAATCGTGATGCGTGATCGTATCGACAAGGCTGCGGTAACGGCCGGTATCGTCAGTCGAGAAGACGCCGGAGGCGATTTCGTCGAGCGCTTCGCGCAGGATCGGCGAAGCGGCGATGTGTTCGGTCGAATCGATGCCGCGGGCGCGCGAGGCCTCGACCTCCGCGGCGGTCAGGCCGAAGATGAAGATGTTGTCGTCGCCGACCAGATCGCGCATCTCGACATTGGCGCCGTCGAGCGTGCCGATGGTCAGGGCGCCGTTGAGCGCCATCTTCATGTTGCCGGTGCCGGAGGCTTCCATGCCGGCGGTCGAGATCTGCTCGGACAGGTCGGCGGCGGGCATGATGATCTCGGCCAGCGAAACGTTGTAGTTCGGAAGGAACACGACTTTCAGAAGGCCACGCACGGTCGGGTCTGAATTGACGACCTTCGCGATGTCGATGGCGAGCTTGATGATCAGTTTGGCCTGGGTATAGCTCGCGGCGGCCTTACCGGAGAAGATCTTGACCCGAGGCGCGAAGTCGATTGTCGGATTCGCGCGGATGGCGTTATAGCGCGCGACCGTTTCGAGCAGGTTGAGCAGCTGACGCTTGTACTCGTGGATCCGCTTGACCTGCACGTCGAACATCGCCTCCGGATCCACGCGCAGGTTGAGCTGATCGGCGATGACGCGCGCAAGCGCAGCCTTGCGGCCCCGACGCGCTTGAGCGACGCGCTCCTGCAGCGAAGAATCGTCTACATGTGCGGCAAGATCCTTCAGCGCATGATAGTCATCAAGCCCGCGATCGCCGAGAGTCGAGCGAATGATTTGAGCCAGGTCCGGATTGCACTCCATGAGCCAGCGGCGAAACGTGATGCCGTTGGTCTTGTTGGTGATGCGGCCGGGATAGACCGAATTAAGCGCATGGAACACGGTCTTGCGCATCAAATCGGTGTGCAGCGCCGAAACGCCATTGATCTTGTGCGAACCGATAAATGCAAGGTTCCCCATTCTCACCCGGCGCCCGGCGTGTTCGTCGATGAGCGAGATGCCGGCGAGCATGCCCGTCTCGACGAACCCGCGCCGTCGCGCGCTGTCGAGATGCGCCGCATTGATGAGGTAGATGATCTGCATGTGGCGCGGCAGCACGCGCTCCATCAACGGCACCGGCCAGGTTTCGAGCGCCTCCGGCAGCAGGGTGTGATTGGTGTAGGAGAATGTCGCCTGGGTAATCGCCCAGGCCTCGTCCCATTCGACTTTGTTGAGATCGACGAGGATGCGCATCAGTTCCGCGATTCCGATCGCCGGATGTGTGTCGTTGAGCTGGACGGCGGCGTGCTCGCCTAGGGTGCGCACATCGCCCCACTGCTTCATGTGGCGGCGAACGAGATCGAGCAGGGACGCGGACGTGAAGAAGTATTCCTGCCGGAGCCGCAATTCCTGGCCGGCCGGAGTTGCGTCGCTGGGGTAGAGAACCTTGGAGATTGCCTCAGCCCGGACCGTCTCGGAAAACGCGCCGACATAGTCGCCGGCGTTGAAGGCCTCGAGCTTCAACGGGTCGGTCGCCCGCGCCGACCACAGCCTCAGCGTGTTCACATGCCGGCCGCGCCAGCCGACGATCGGCGTATCATAGGCGACCGCTTCCACCGTCTCAGCCGGACGCCACACGTGGCTGGTGCGCTCGTCGTTCTCGACCATTTCGACCCAACCGCCGAACCCGATCGCGTAATTGTATTCGGGGCGGACGAATTCCCACGGATTGCCGTTGACGAGCCAATCCTCGGGCGTTTCCTGCTGCCAGCCGCCGCGAATAATCTGGCGAAACAGACCGTTGTCGTAGCGGATGCCGTAGCCGTGTGCGGCGATCGACAACGTCGCCATGCTGTCCATGAAACATGCGGCGAGCCGGCCGAGGCCCCCATTGCCGAGCGCCGCGTCGGGCTCGATCTTGCGCAAGTCCGTCAGATTGACCCCGAGCTCGTCGAGCGCCTCCGCCATCGGCTGCGCGACGCGAAGATTTGTGAGGGCGTCGAAAAGCAGGCGCCCGATCAGGAATTCGAGCGAGAGATAATAGACGCGCTTGCGCCCGTCGACATAGACGCCGTTTAGCGATTCCAGCCAATGGCCGACGATGATGTCGCGGGTGGCGAACGCAACCGCCAGAAACCAATCGTGAGGAGTGGCGCGGCTGGGTGTCTTGCCGACGGCGTAAGTCAGTTTCGCCAGCACCGCCGCCTTGAGCTCCGCAGCGGAGTACGGCCGCACCTCGTCCTGCTGCTGAGCGGATTTGTCCGCGGTGACCAGCTGGTCCATGAAATTTTCCGCCTGCGTCAGTGTCCGGCGCGGCTCTGAATTTGCCGATCGGTTCTTTGTTTAAACACGCGTCGCCGAGGCGCACAATCTCCCGTGAGCTTCGTTAACCTCGTGGCCGGACGATCCCTGTCATGGATTCGGGCTCGAGCCGGTTGCTGGGTTTGCCGCGCGGATTTGTGCTTGAAGGGCGTTGAGCTCTGCGGTAGCCGCATTGATCTGGCTTTGTAAGGCCTCGAACTCCTTCTGCGTGGATGCGGTCTGTGTCTGCGCATCCGCGAGCGCCTTGCGGCCAGCCTCGGCATCGCCTTGCAACCGGGTCAGCTCAGCCGAGAGGGATTGGTCCTGGCTCTGCAGAGCCGCCACGTGGTCGCTTTCGTCCTTGAAACGCGCGTCGACAGCTTGCAAATCGCGCGTCTTGGCGCTCGCTTCTTCCTGCGCCCCCGAGATGGCAAGTCTGGCGTCGCTGATCTGCTTGGTCAGGTCGGCGAGTTCGTTCTGCGTTGACGCCCTTGCCGTCGAGGCCTCCGACAGCGCCTTCTCGGCGTCGGCCACCTGCTTTTTCAGGTCCGCCGCGGAGCCGGCCGTCTTTTGCAGGTTCTGCAAGTCCGAGGCCAGGGATTCGCGCGCCCCCTCGGTGGCGGCCAGCTGGTCGGTCAAATGAGCCTGTGTCCGGCCGCCTTGCCACCATATAAAGCCGGCGCACAACCAGCCGACGGCCGCCAAAGCGGCCAGCCCCAGCAAGATTGGTCGCCACGACTGTTCGTCGCTCTGATCCGCCATGGCGCAACATCCTTCAGGCGTCGCGAGACGTACGACGGCCTCGGCCCGGGAGGCCTCTGCATATTGCGGGCGCCGGGGCGGGCCGCCAAGCACAAAATGTCATGCTTTCACCGACCGCGTTTGGGTTGACGCGCCCCGGTGAAAGCAAAAAGAGGAAATTAAAGAAACGCCGGTCGTCACGGTCGACTTCGCGCCAAAGCGAGCGAAAAAAATTTTTCATTTGTCAACGAGTCGCCGCGCCGTCTATTGTTGCACCGCGCTGGAATCGAGAGGCGTGGCGCATTGCGGTCGTTTCCGCTAACGACTTGCGTGAGAGTGATGGAGACAGGTTTTAATGCGCGGACGCTCAAACCCGATCAAGGCGGCCCTCGCGGCGCTGCTGGCTTCGCTCGCCGCGTCCACGGCGAATGCGCAGATGTTTGGCGGTCCCAAGCCGGGTGAGATCGGTTTTCTGCCGGCAAATACCGAGAACGCTGATAACATCTTCTGGTTTCACGACTGGATCCTGCTTCCGGTGATAATCGGCATCTCACTGCTGGTGCTGGTGCTGATCGTATGCATCGTGTGGCGTTTCAACGAGACCGCCAATCCAGTGCCTTCGCGGCGGACGCATAACGGTGTGCTCGAATTCGCCTGGACGGTCGCTCCGGCTCTCATCCTGGTCATTATCGCGGTGCCATCGTTCCGGCTGCTCGCGGAGCAACTCATCATTCCCGCGCCGGACCTGACGCTGAAGGTGACAGCCTCGCAATGGCATTGGAATTACGGCTATCCGAAATCCGAGGGTGGCTTTTCCTTTGATTCGCTCTATGTCGAGGACAAAGACCTCAAGCCCGGCCAGCCGAACATCATTACCGCCGATCACGAAATGGTGGTCCCGGTCGGCAAGGTGGTCGAAGTCGACGTGACCTCGCAGGATGTCATTCACTCGTTTTCTGTGCCATCGTTCGGCATCAAGATCGACGCCATCCCCGGCCGGCTCAACAAAACCTGGTTCAAGGCGGAGCGCGCGGGCATGTTCTACGGGCAATGCTCCAACATCTGCGGCATCGATCACGCGTTCATGCCGATCAACGTCCGCGTTCTCAGCCAACCGGATTACGAAGCTTGGCTCGCCCAGGCCAAGAAGCAATTCGCGGTCTCAGACCAAATCGATGTCGCGGCGGCCGCGCGCATCAATCCTTAATCGGCGCGATTTAGGCCCGCCGACAATGCATCACCGGAGTCGTTAAAACATGGCGTCCGTCACCGATTTCTCTCATCACGACGTCGATGCTCATCACGAGCACGAGCACGAGCACCATATCCCGACAGGATGGCGGCGGTACCTCTATTCGACCAACCATAAAGACATCGGGACGCTCTATCTCATTTTCGCGATCTGCGCCGGCCTTATAGGCACGGTGTTGTCGATCCTGATCCGCGCCGAATTGATGTCGCCGGGAATTCACGTCTTCCCGCTGATTTCCGCGGTCATGACCGGCGACGGGTCGATCGACGCCGCCAAGAACATGTACAACGTATTCTTCAGCAGCCATGCCCTCATCATGATCTTTTTCATGGTCATGCCGGCGATGATGGGCGGATTCGGCAATTGGATGGTGCCGCTCCTGATCGGCGCGCCGGACATGGCGTTTCCACGCCTCAACAACTTGTCGTTCTGGCTTCTGGTGGCGTCTTTTACGCTTCTCATCTGCTCCATGTTCGCCGAGGGCTCGCCCGGCATGAGGGGCTTCGGCGGCGGCTGGGTTCTTTATCCGCCGATGTCTAGCCAGGTCGGAACGCCTGGACCGGCGGCCGACTTTGTCATCTTGTCGATGCATCTTGCCGGCGCGTCTTCGATCATCGGCTCGATCAATTTCATCGCCACGATCTTCAACATGCGAGCGCCGGGCATGACGATGTTTCGCATGCCACTGTTCCCGTGGTCGGTGCTGGTGACCGCGTTCCTGCTCCTTCTGTCGCTGCCGGTGCTGGCAGGGGCGCTCACCATGCTGCTGACGGACCGCAACTTCCACACCACCTTTTTCGATCCGGCCGGCGGCGGCGACCCGATCCTGTTCCAGCACCTGTTCTGGTTTTTCGCCCATCCCGAGGTCTACATCCTGATCATCCCGGGCTTCGGCATGATCAGCCAGGTGGTGGCGACTTTCTCGAAAAAGCCGATCTTCGGTTATGTCGGCATGGTCTACGCCATGCTCGCCATCGCCGTTCTTGGCTTCGCCGTGTGGGCGCATCACATGTTCACAACCGGCATGTCGCTCAACGCCCAGCGCTATTTCGTCTTCGCCACGATGGTGATCGCGGTGCCGACGGGGGTGAAGGTGTTCTCGTGGCTGGCGACGATGTGGGGCGGCTCGATTTCGCTCAGGCCGCCGATGCTGTGGGCGATCGGCTTCGTTTTCGTCTTCACCGTCGGCGGCGTCACCGGCGTCGTGCTCGCCAACGCGGCTATCACGCGATACCTGCATGACACCTACTATGTCGTTGCGCATTTTCACTACGTGATGTCGCTTGGGGCGGTGTTTTCGATCTTTGCCGGCTTCTACTACTGGTTCCCGAAGATGACCGGCTATATGTACGACGAGAAGCTGGCCAAGTGGCATTTCTGGCTGATGTTCGTGGGAAGCAATCTCACGTTTTTCCCGCAGCATTTCCTTGGCTTCCAGGGAATGCCGCGCCGCGTTGTCGACTACACCGACGCCTACGCGTTCTGGAACATGGTGTCGTCGATCGGCGCCTTTATTGGTGGCGTTGCCACAATCGTGTTCGTGTACCTCATCTACGAGGCGTTCAAGGCCAAGCGCCTGGCCGGCGACAATCCGTGGGGACCCGGCGCGACGACTCTCGAATGGCAGCTGCCGTCCCCGCCGCCATTCCATACGTGGGAGACGCCGCCGCACATTTTCGGCGATGAAGACCACCACGCGCCGGCCATCGCGGGGCACGGGAGCCTGGCGTGACCGCTTCCGGCGATCACGATGGCCGGACAGTGTCGGTCGGCGGCCGTGCGGGACGCAACAATCGCCTGATCGGCCTGGGCGGCGTGGCGTTCGCCATGGGCATGATCGGGCTCACCTACGCCGCCGCGCCGTTCTATTCGGCCTTTTGCCGCGCGACCGGCTACGAGGGCACGCCGCAACGTGTGACCGCCAATGCCGACGCCGAGGGGCGCCGGGTCCTTCGAGTTGGGTTTGACGCCAATATCGCGCCGGGCCTCAATTGGAGCCTCGAGCCGGAGGACGAGTCGGTCCGAATCCGCACCGGCAAGACCGTGACGGTTTATTTCCGCGTGAAAAATCTCAGTGATAGTCCCACTGAGGGCCACGCCACGTTCAACGTGACGCCGGAGGTTTCCGGGCAGTATTTCAACAAGATCTCGTGCTTCTGCTTCACGACGCAGCATCTCGGCCCGCACGAAGGCGCCGAATGGCCGGTGGTGTTCTTCCTCGATCCAGCGCTCGAGAAGGATCCGTCGATGGCCGGGGTCGATTCAATTACGCTGTCCTACACGATGTTTGCTCCGCCGGCCGAGAAGCCGGTGGTGGGCCGATCCGCGAATCGCGCCGGACCGGCGGGATGACAATAAACGGGAGTAGACAATGACCGACGCGGCGATTCCGGACCGGCCGGGTTTCCATCTGGTCGAGCCGAGCGCTTGGCCGATCGTCGGCGCCGCCTTCGCGTTTCTGTCGGCCTTTGGCCTCATATTTTTCATGCATGGGTTGAGCGCCGGCCCGGCGCTTCTGACCATTGGCGTCGCGGGCATCCTGTTCACCATGGCGGGCTGGTGGCGCGATGTCGTCTCGGAGGCCCAGGGCGGCTACCACAATGTGATTGTGCGTCATGGCCTGACCTTTGGCATGATCCTGTTCATCGCCTCCGAAGTGATGTTCTTCGTCGCCTGGTTCTGGGCTTTTTTCTGGTCGTCGCTCAATCCCGCGGATCCGCAGACCATCGGTCTCCTCCACTTCAGCGGCGGAATCTGGCCGCCGAAGGGCACGGAAGTGATCAATCCGCTCGCGTTGCCGCTGATGAACACCTTCGTGCTCCTGACGTCGAGCGCGGCGGTCAACGTCGCCCACGACGAATTGCGCGAGGGGAACCGGTCAAAATTCAAGACATTTCTCGCGCTTGGAATCGCCCTTGGCGTGCTGTTCGCGTTCACCCAAGCTTACGAATACATTCACGCGCCGTTCGCTTTTAAAAATTCGATCTATGGCGCGACCTTCTTCATGGCGACCGGCTTCCACGGCGCGCACGTCATCATTGGCGTGATTTTCCTCTTTGTCTGTCTCATGCGGGCGTTTAGGGGGCAGTTCACTCCAAAGCATCACGTCGGGTTCCAGTTCGCCGCCTGGTACTGGCATTTTGTCGACGTGGTCTGGCTGTTCCTGTTCAGCGCGATCTACATCTGGGGATCCTGGGGCGGGACGATCGAATAGGCAGGGCGCGGGGTAGGCTCACGCTCAGGTTCGGATGGCGGAGCCGCTCGACAACGTTCGGGCCGGCATGACCGGCCGGCACGAAGTTGTCGTCACGCGCGAACTCACGGTTGGCGCCGTTCTCCATGGCATGCCGTTCGTCTTCGGCACGCCGATGATGATCCTGGCGATGGAGATGGCGTCCGCGGCGGCTGCGGCGCCGCATTTGCCTGCGGGCTGGGTGACCGTTGGCATCGAAGTCAATGTTCGCCATCTCGCGCCGACTCCGGTCGGGCGCACGGTCGTCGCCACCGCACAGGTCCTTGAAGTCTCCGGCCGCTCTATGCTGCTCGCGGTCGAGGCGCATGACGGCGTCCGCAAGATTGGCGAGGGCACGCATCGCCGAGGCGCGGTCAATCTGGAGAGCTTCGCCAGGCGTCTCGCTGTGTAGCCGCAGTCGATAGCCCGTCGAAAGACGGGCGTCCTCGCAGACGCCCTTTGGACCGCAGCCGACGCGACCAGCGGTCGCGGCTACAGGCGCGGCGACGCGGCGAGTTGGCGTTGGTCGCTTCCAGATCATCTTTGCTCGCGACTCTTGCCGCCGGTCTGCTAACGGGCTTTAAGGGAAGTCTGATCGCTGAAGGGCGGCGAGAAGAGTGAGCAGCCGATGTTGGAACGAGTGCAGGACGGGCCAGCGCAGACCGTGGCGTTGCGCGCGAGCGGCGCGGTCGAGGCTCAGGATGTCGAGGCGGCGATCAACGCAGCAATGGGAGAAGCCGCAACCGGCCTCGTTGTGATCATCGCCCCGGATTTCGGCGGCGATTTCGCGGAATTGGCGCGCGGGCTTGCGACCTCCGCGCTCGCTCACAAATCGTTGGTCAAGCTCGCTGTCGTCGTCGACCCTGAGCAGATGGACGGAGCCACCCTCAACAGCTTCAAAGCGTCGCCCGTAGGCATTCGCCAGTTCGCTCCCGCCGACGAGAACGCCGCGCTCGAATGGGCGGCTGCGGCGCGGCGAGGGGAGTAGCGGGGCGCCCGCGTCCGGTCGGACGGCCCGACTAGGACGCTTTGCCTTTGGATCGAGTTGGTGAGCCTGCTGCTTGGCAGCGGGGCCGCGGGGTCGGTCCGGCGATCGGTTTGGGTTTTCTTGGCCGCTGGCCGTTTTGCTGTGAAAAACCCCAATAACAGGGGTTGGATTTCCTTGGATTTCCTTGGATTCTCTCGTCCGAAACGAGACTTATCAATGGGTTACGCGGATATTCCTGCGTAAATTTTTTCCGTGCGCTTTTTCCCTTAGCGGTCGAATAACCGGAACGGAAACCGCGGTCGAGGCCGTGCGGGGCGTGAGATCGCTCATGGGAAGAGTTTAACCTGGTTTCTAATTTTCTGCAATAAAATGCCCTCCCGGACCTTCTCATTCGGCCCCCCAATCCGGGACGCCGCTCGCTTAGCGTCCGCCGGACACCGTCAGCACGCTGCCCGTGACAAAGGCGGCCGCTGGCGAAATGAGCCAGGCTGCGGCCTCCGCGATCTCCTCGGGAGCGCCGATGCGGCGCAGGGGCGTCATGCCCTCGATGCGTTCGCGAAAGCCCGGCTGGGCGATCTGCTCGCGGGTCATGTCGGTTGCGGTGAAGCCCGGCGCGACGACATTGGCGCGGATGCCCTCGGGGCCGACCTCGGTTGCGAGGCCCTTGGTGAAGCTCTCGACCGCCCCCTTGGTCGCCGCATAGGAGGCAAGCCCCGGCAGACCCCCAAACCTCGCGGCGATCGACGAAATGTTGACGATCGACCCGCCGCTCCCGCCGTGCCTGGTCGAGAGCCGAAGCACGGCCTCCTTGCAGGCGAGGATGGTTCCAAACACGTTGATCCGAAAGAGTTGGGTGAGCTCCTCGGCTCCCTGCTTGTCGGTCGTGGCCACGCGGCCAGTGCTGCCGGCGTTGTTGACGAGGCCGGCAAGCGGCCCCAGCGCCTTGGTCGCCTGGTCGAACAAGTGAGAAAGTTGAGCGGGGTCCGCGACATCGGCCTGGAAAGCCTGCGCATGGCCGCCTGACGTCTTAATTTCCGCGACGGTCGCCTCAGCCGCCTTGGCGTCGGCGGCATAGTTCACTCCGACCGCGTAGCCGTCCGCAGCGAGACGGCGGCAGATGGCCGCGCCAATGCCGCGCGAGCCTCCGGTGACAATGATGAGGCCTGAAGGCATGGCGAGACTCCAACGGTGGCGGGATGTTCGAGCGATGTTGAAGCCGAAGCCTGCGTCGGGTCAATTCTCCCCCGTGCGCGGCGTCACGGTTTGAGGCGCCATCCGGTGCGGAAGATCCAGGCCAGAACCGCGAGACACACGGCGATGAACACGCCCGTGAATCCGAGGCTCGCGGCGACGCTGACATCGCCCTGACCATAGAAACTCCAGCGAAAGCCGCTGATCAGATAGACCACGGGATTGAAAAGGCTGACGGCGCGCCAGAACGGCGGCAACATGTCGATCGAGTAGAACGCGCCGCCGAGAAAGGTCAGCGGCGTCACCACCAGTGAAGGGATCACGGCAAGTTGCTCGAAGTTTTTGGCCCAGATGCCGATGATGAAGCCAAACAGGCTGAACGCGATCGACGTCAGCGCGAGGAAGGCGATCATCCAGAACGGGTGTTCGATGCGCAGCGGCACCAACAGCGCCGCGGTCATAAGAATGATGAGGCCGATGGCGATCGACTTGGTCGCCGCCGCGCCGACATAGGCGCAGACGGCCTCGATCGCGGATAAAGGCGCCGAGAGGAGCTCGTAGATCTGGCCCGTGAATTTGGGAAAGTAGATGCCGATCGAGGCGTTGGAAATGCTTTGCGTGAGAAGCGAGAGCATCATGAGGCCCGGCACGATGAACGACCCGTAGCTCACGCCGCTCACTTCGTGGATTCGTCCGCCAATCGCCGCCCCGAACACGACGAAATAGAGCGCGGTCGTGATCACGGGCGTCGCGACGCTCTGCAGAACGGTGCGCTGCGTCCGCTGCATCTCGGAGCGGTAAATCGCCCAGATGCCGCTCAGATTGACCGCCGAAACCATCATGCCGCGCGTCCCACCAGATCGACAAAGATCTCTTCGAGCGTCGTTGTGCTGGTGTCGAGATCCTTGAAATCGACGCCGATCTCGTTGAGCCTGCGCAAGAGCGTGGGCACCCCGGTGTCCTCGGCCCCGGCGGAGAAGCGATAGGAGAGGCGACGGCCGTCGTCCTCGAGTTCAAGCGGCCAGCCAGCCAGTTCCTTTGGCAGCGTGGCCAAGGGTTTCTGCAACGCGAGCGTTAGCCGCCGCTTGCCGAGCTTGCGCATGAGGGTGGTCTTCTCGTCCACGAGCACGATCCGCCCGTTGTTGATGACGCCGACACGGTCGGCCATCTCCTCGGCTTCCTCGATGTAATGCGTCGTCAGGATGACGGTGACACCT
>DATCEJ010000618.1:0-2747 GCA_036510135.1 Roseiarcus sp.
CACGCCAGTCCAGATTTCACGCTGCGACGGCAGCCCAGGGCAAAAGTGGAAGTTCTAGGCCGCGCTCGGCACATTCACTCTTTCGTCGCCTCGACAATTACCGATCCGCCAAACGGCAATCGAATGCCGCGCCTGATGAGCGCGGTCTCGGCGCTCACGACGCCGCGAAACGCCGCCTCGACGACCGGCGGAAACAGCATGACGTCACTGGAGCCCACTGTATGAGTAATTTTCCGACGTAGAATCATCAGTGGGAAAAGGAATGTATTCCAGTAGCCGGCCTTAATGTGTCGAAATCCGCCCTTGGCTAAACTCTTCTTGATTCCTCCCGCCGTGAATCTTCGACTAGTGTGGACCGCGACATCATGCGCGGACATGCATTTACCCACCCCCTTGCCACCGGAGGCGAACTCTGAATCCATGGCCGCATGGATCGCAGTGATTTGCAGCAGCTCAGCAAGGACCAGTTGATCGAGTTGGTGCTCCGGCTTCAACGGCCTGATAAGAATTCGCGCACGTCGTCCAAGCCGCCTTCGACGGACAAGAAAGAAAAGCGCGAGAACTCTCGTCCTGGCGGGGCGAAGCCGGGGCATGAGCCGCACAACCGTCGGCTGGCGGACGATCCCGATGAGTTTCGTGACCACATGCCGAGCGCCTGCGAGCAGTGCGGCGGATGCTTTGCGCCCGACGCCGAGCGGAAATTGATTGGCGAATACGACGAGATCGAGATGCCGCCGGTCAACCCTTATGTCGTCCGCCACCGACGCTTCGCGTGCCGATGTCGGCACTGTGGCGTTGACGCGAAAGCTCTGGCGCCCGCGGTCGCAACGGCGACGCCGTTCGGACCGCGCATCCATGCGCTGGCGATTTATCTCAAGGGCTTTCAGGCGCTTTCCTATGAGCGTCTACGCGGCATGTTCCGCGATGCTTTTGGCCTGAGCGTGAGCGAGGGCGCGCTGATGAACATGTTCATCCGCTCCCACGCCAAGTTCAAGATCGAGGCGGACAAAGCGAAGGCCATTCTCCGCGCCGCCAAGGTTGTCGCCAGCGACGAAACCGGCGTTCGCATCGAAGGAACGAACTCTTATCATTGGGTGTTCCACTGCAAGGACGCGGTGGTGCATCAGCCCGATTATTCCCGCGCCGCCCGTGTCGTGGACGACATGATGGCCGGGCACGTGCCGGAGGTTTGGATTTCGGATCGCTATTCGGCCCAGCAAACGCATGGCGAGCGGCATCAGACCTGTCTTGCGCATCTGGCGCGCGACACCGCTTTCGCGTTTGAGCATGGCTCGGATGATCTGCCCTTCCGGTTCAAGCTCTGGCTTGGAAAAGCGTTCGACCTGGCCAAAGCCATCACAGATTCAGCCGCATCAACCCTCGCGAGGAAAAAGCGAGAGCTGGAAAGGCAGCTCGAAGCTCTTCTGGCCGCGCCGACCAGATGCGACCTCGCCCGACAGTTGCAAGCCAAAATCGGGCGCGCGCGAGATCAGCTTCTCACCTTTTGCGATTATCCCGGCGAGGTCGACGTCACGAACAATACGTCGGAGCGGAAGCTCCGCCCGTGCGTGATCCAGCGAAAAGTCACGAACGGCTACCGCGCCATGTGGGCCGCCGAAGCTGAAGCGGACGTACGAACAACCATCGACACCGCACGACTCAAAGGCGCGAACCCCTTCAACGTCATCGTCAGCACCCTGGCTTGAGCGCGGCGCAAACCGCAAAATCGCCGCTTAGAGTCTGTTTGAGAATGGCTCAATGGACGATTCGCCGCCACAAGAGGCTGCCCATGGCGACGTGGATCATCGCCTTGGAGACGTCGATCCGTTTTTCGTAGTCGCGCACCAGGCGACGCCAGCGCGTCATCCATCCGAAGGTTCGTTCGACCACCCACCGTCGCGGCAGGACCTGGAAGCCTTTCTGGCCGTCGATGCGCCTGATCACCTCGATCACGAAGTCCTTGTAGGCGGCTTTGTCCATGAGCGTGCGCCGGTCGTAGGCGCCGTCGGCGAAGAGATGCTTGACCCAGGGCCAGCGCTTGCGGATCTGATCGAGGATCATCTGCGCGCCGGCGCTGTCGGAGATGTCGGCGGTGGTCAGATTGATCATGAGGAGCCGGCCGTCGGTATCGACCGCGATGTGGCGCTTGCGTCCGACGATCTTCTTGCCGGCGTCGTAGCCGCGAACCTCGGCGCCGGGCGCCTTGACGCTCTGGCTGTCGATGACGCCGGCCGACGGGCTCGCCTCGCGCCCAACCCTCTCGCGATCGATCATCACCGCCATGTCGTGGATCGTCTCGAAGAGGAATCGCCGCACGAAGCGGCGAAACCACCAGTAGACGGTCCCCGAGGGCGGAAAATCCTTTGGCAACATGCGCCACCCCGCGCCGGAGCGCGCCATGTAACGGATGGCGTTCAGGACCTCGCGAAGATCGGTCGTCGGTTTGCGTCCGCGCTTGGCCGGCTTCGGCAGGAACGGCCCCATCCGCTCCCACTCCTCATCCGTGAGATCGGTCGGGTAGCGCTTGGTCTTCTTCGCGATATCGGCCATCCGGCCACGGCTTGCTGAGGTCCACATCGCCAGCTTGAATCACGAGCGCGAAAACCCCGCAATCCAATTCTCAAACGGGCTCTCAGAACGTGCTGAGGAGGTCCGAGGACCGGCTCGCATCAGATTTCGCGCCGGCCGATCAGGCGGCTTGCGGATCGAGTGATCGACCGGCCGGGCTCAATCGGCGCTGGGCAGAC
>DATCEJ010000619.1:0-11294 GCA_036510135.1 Roseiarcus sp.
TGGGGCGAGCGCCCCGCCAAGGTAGCCGCCGAAGTTCTGCATGGCGCCGATCGACGCGGTGCAGTTTGTCGTGGCGGCGACTGAACTCAGCGCCCAGGCGCAGGTGCTGGTGACGCGACGCCCATGACCATGACCATGACCCGCCAACCGAAGCTCAGCATCAGGAAGGTCAGGAGCGGCACGGCGATCGCCGTGCCGAGTGACGAGGCGCAATTGAAGACGCCCGTCGCCAGGCCGCGGTCGCGTGGATTGAACCAATCGCGGACCACCCGCGCGCCGGTCGGAAATTGCGGCGCTTCGCCCACGCCCAAGAGAAGCCGGGCGCTGAAGAACTGGCCGAAGCTCTGGACGAGTCCGCCGAGCAGCTGGGCCAACGACCAGAGACTGAGGCCGCTGGTCAACAGAAAGCGCGGTCCGAACTTGTCGACCATGGCGCCGGTCGGCAATTGCGAGAACGCATAGGCCCAGAGGAAGGCGGACAAGAGGTAGCCCATGTCCGCGATCGATAGGCCGAGATCCTGGCGGATCGTGAGATTGGCCACCGCCAACGTCGCGCGGTCGATGTAGTTGATCACGCCAGCCGCGACCAGCATGGCGAGCGCGGCCCGCTGGATCGATTTGACCCGCGGCGTCGCCGTCATCGCCTCCGATATCGCCATTTCCTCGCCCCCACTTGTCCCGATGGTTTGTTCGCGTTCATTAAGAGCACACAAGCTCCTCCGCGGTCGACGCTCTCCGCAAAATCCTTTCGTTTTTGCGAACACACAGGCTTCAACTTTTCGTTGGATCAAGCAATCGACCGGTTCCGCTACCACGATGCTGTGCTGGCGAAAGCTCCTCTGGCGCCGCAACAAACTTATCGTTAAAGGCGAGGAGCTAATCTCGGAAGATGGTCATGCTTGCCCGCCCGCGTCGAAGCGTCCTCTACATGCCCGGCTCCAACGCCAAAGCCTTGGCGAAGGCCTCGACGCTGCCGGCCGACGCGCTGATCCTTGACCTCGAGGATTCTGTGGCTCTCGACCAGAAAATCGCCGCTCGTGAACAGGTCGTTCGGGCCGTGCGCGCAGGCGGCTTTGGCGGGCGCGAGGTCGTCATCCGCGTCAATGGGCCGCATACCCCGTGGGGAGAGGACGATCTCGTCGCCGCCGCGGCGGCGAAGCCGGACGCCATTCTCTTGCCTAAGGTCGACGGCCCGGGGGCAATTATGGTCGCCGCTCGGGTGCTGCGCGAAGCCGAGGCCCCCGAGGAAACTCGCATCTGGGCGATGATGGAGACGCCGAACGCCATTTTGAACGCGGGCTCGATCGCCTCCGTCGCCGCCGACCCGAGTTCGCGCCTCTCGGTGATGGTGATGGGTCTGAATGACCTCGCCAAAGAAACGCGGGCGAGGCTGACTCCCGGTCGTCCGACCATGACCGCATGGCTCGCCAATTGCGTTGTCGCGGCGCGCGCCCACGGCGTCGACATCCTCGACGGCGTCTACAATGACATCAAGGATCTCGACGGCTTCCGCCTCGAATGCCTGCAGGGCCGCGACATGGGACTCGACGGCAAGACGCTGATCCACCCCAGTCAGATCGACATGTGCAACGAAGTGTTCGCCCCTACTTCTGCGGAGGTCGAAAGCGCTGCAGCCATCATCGAGGCGTTTGCGCTGCCGGAGAACGCCGGCAAGGGTGTGATCCAGCTCAACGGCCGGATGGTGGAGCTGTTGCACGCCGACATGGCGCGCCGGACGCTGGCGATCGTTGAGGCGATCGCAGAGCGGAGCAAGGCGGCCGCTTAGCCCGTCACGGCGCTAGACCGCTCCAGGGAGGCCACCCGCCTCAGCGATCAACTGGATCGAGCGCAGTCGTTCAGAATGCTCGTAGACGTCGGAAACAACGATGAGTTCATCGGCTCGGGTTTCCTCAACCAGCGCGCCCATGCCTTTGCGGACCGTATCTGGAGAGCCGATAATGGAGCGCGCCAGCATTCGCATCGCTTGCGCCTTCTCCATCGGCGTCCAGTAGCTCTCGATGTCGTCGATCGGCGGCTGACTCAAACCGCGCGCGCCACGGAAGATGTTGGCGAATGACATCTGCTGGGTCGTGGCGAGCCGCCGCGCTTTGTCGTCGCTTTCGGCGGCAACGATGTTGACGCCGACGATCGCATAGGGCCGGTCGAGTTGCTCGGACGGCTTGAATCGGCTGCGGTAAATCTCAAGCGCCGTGATCAGATGATCGGGCGCGAAATGCGACGCGAAAGCATAAGGGAGGCCCAATTCGCCGGCCAGCATCGCGCCGAAATGGCTCGATCCGAGAATATAGAGGGGCACTTCGGTTCCCGCCGCGGGCACCGCCTGGATGCGCTGATTTGGGGCGGCCGGCGCGAGGAACGCCTGGAGCTCCATAACGTCTTGCGGAAAGGTCTCCGCGGCCTCCGGCGATCGACGCAAGGCGTGCAGCGTCAGCTGGTCGGTGCCTGGCGCACGGCCGAGGCCGAGATCGATGCGGCCGGGAAAGAGTCGCGCCAGCGTCCCGAACTGTTCGGCGATGACGTAGGGCGCATGGTTCGGAAGCATGATGCCTCCTGCCCCGACCCGAATGGTCGTCGTTCCCTCGGCGATGTGAGCAAGCACGATCGACGTCGCGGCGCTGGCAATGCCGGCCATATTGTGATGCTCCGCCACCCAGACGCGCTGGTAGCCCAACTTCTCGGCGTGAGCGGCAAGGTCGCGCGCATTGTTGAGCGCGCCGCGAGCGTCGGTCTCCTGCGTGACGCGAACAAGTTCGAGAATGGATAGGGGCGTCATGAGGTGCTCGGATGGGCGTGCGTATGCTCGACGAGTCCTAACCCTTCATCTGAGCATCGCAGCATCAAGTTAGAAGGCCTGGGATTGAGCGATCGGAGCAAATCGCTCGACCGGCCGATGGAAGAAAGATCGGACGCGGCTCGCAAAGCGAGTGACAACGGCTGCAATTCGTCCGGTCAGTCTTTCTTCAGCCGGACGATGACGTCGATCGCCGCGACGCGCATGCCGTCGGGGGCAGGAATGTCGAACTTCGGCAGAAATTCCTCAGGAATGTCGGACAGCTCTTCGGTGTCTTCCCGGTAAAAATGGTAATGTGGGCCGGTCTTGGTGTCGTACCAGAGCTTGGCGTCATAGATCGCGATCTCCCTGAGCAGACCGGAGCGCGAAAATTCGTTGAGCGTGTTGTAAATGGTGCCCAGCGTCGGCGCGAACTGAATCGACCGCGTCTCGTGATAGATCATTTCGGCAGTGAAGTGTCGGTTTCCGGCGCCGAAGATCGCGCGCGCAAGATCGAGCCTTTGCCGAGTTGGCCGCACGCCCGCGGCAGCCAGCCTACGGAGCAGCACGCCGTAACAAACATCAGGATTCGGTGCGCTCTTCGTTTCCATTGACATCACATGCCGCTGACCGACGGCCAGAACCATCTTCGCCGGCGAATTGTAAACTCTGATCGACCTTTGTAGTCCGCGTCGAGCTTATCTGCAACCTCAAGCTTGGCGGACGGCGGCCAAGTCACGACGGTCGCCCGCTCGCTGGCGGGCGCCCGTGATTTCTCATAAGACGTGATCCGAGACAGTCAGAGGGTTTTTCTCTTGGCGATCACGGGCGGATGTCTGTGCGAGGCGGTTCGGTACGAGGTCAAGGCGGAGGCGCCGCTCGGGGCGCGCTATTGCTGGCGCCGCGTCTGCCAATATCTCGGCTGCGGAACCGGCGCAGTCGGCGCGCTTTTCCGCAGGGACGATGTCACCGTGTCCGGTCCGCTAAGCCACAGCGACCATTTGGACCAAATCGGCGCCGAAGTGGGCGTGCTTCGACCCCGCTCTCCCCGAGGTTGAGAAACATCCGCCGCCACTGAAAGTCTAATCCGGGCGCCGTTTTACACGTAGCCGGAGGGCGCCAGGACCGACGACAATGCTCTTCATGGTGATCGAGAGTTTCCGCGACAACGACATGGTTCCGGTCTACCAGCGCCTGCGTGAAAGCGGGCGTTTCCTGCCGGAGGGGCTCGAATATCTCGACAGCTGGGTCGAGGCCAACTTTTCCCGCTGCTTCCAATTGATGCGCTGCGACGATCTAACGCTTATCCAGGCCTGGATTGTCGAGTGGCGCAACTGCGGGGTGACGTTCGAACGTGACCAGCGCGGAGACGCGGGCGGTGGTCGCCCCTATCTCGAACCGAAGGTCGGCCGCTCGGAGGAGCCGACTGCGGGAAGTTGATAACGTCACACTTTGGGTGCATCCATGGCCCGCCGCGTCGAAGTGCGGCCGAATTCGGAAGGAAATTGAAGCCGATGTCTCTTTCGCTCTATGAGAGCAGCGTTCCGGTCTACGAGCGCGGGCTGAACGCGTTCCTCGCCATTCTCGATAAGGCTGAGGAGCATGCGAAGGCGCGCAAGTTCGATCCGAACGCCTATCTCGCCATGCGATTAAGCCCGGACATGTGGCCGCTTGTCCGCCAAGTGCAGGGCTTCTGCGATCACGCTAAAAACTCGTCGTTCCGGCTGGCCGCCAAGGAGCCGCCCCGCAAGGAGGACAAGGAGACGACCGTCGCTGAACTGCGCGACCGCATCCATGCGACGCTGGACATGCTGAAATCAATCGAAGCCAAGGCGATGGAAGGCGCGGAGACCCGCGAGATCGTCATTCCCACGGGCGCCACCAGCAAACTGAAGCTACCTGGCGCCGACTATCTCCTGCATTTCGCCATGCCAAATTTCTATTTTCATCTGACCACCGCGTACGACATCCTGCGCGGAAGTGGCGTCGAAATTGGCAAACTCAGCTTTATGGGCGCGGTCCCGAACCTCGTTCGGGTTTGAGACGGCGCTTCGGGAGCATTAGCTATGACCATCACCAGACTCCACGCCGGCCCGCGCATGTCGCAGGCCGTGATTCATGGCTCGACCATCTATCTTGCCGGCCAGGTCGCCGATCAGGCCAAAGGCAAGAGCGTTGGTGATCAGACGAAGGAGATCCTCGCGACGATCGACCGCCTGCTGGGCGAAGCGGGATCCGACAAAACCAAGATTCTGTCGACCACCATTTATCTCGCCGACATCGGGACGTTCGCCGAAATGAATGCGATGTGGGACGCGTGGGTCCCTGCCGGGCATGCGCCGGCCCGCGCGACGGTGGAGGCCAAGCTCGCCGCGCCGGCCTATACCGTCGAGATCGCCTGCATTGCGGCCAAAAGCTAGGCGGCCCGCTGCGGTCAGGTCTCCGCGCCGGCCTGATGCCGCTCTTCGAGGAGACTGTTTCGGTGCTTGATCCGTCGATCGACAGCATCAAAGGGCCGTTCGAGCACGTCGCGACGCCCAATGAGGCGGTCGACCGGCTCGTTCGCCTGTACGATGAGGCGACACAGGCCTTGCACGGCGCAGTCGAGCGCTTTCTCAAAGACGGCGAACCACCGTCAGTGGCGACGCGCGCCTTGTTCCGGTATCCCGAACTGCGCCTTACCTATGCGCCCAACAGCCCGGCGCTCTCGAACGCGCGTGCATTCGCCAAGTTCAGCGAGGCCGGCGTCTACACGACGACGGTCACCCAGCCGGCGGACTTTCGCGCCTATCTGCTCGAGCAGCTTGAGCCGCTCGTGACGGAGTACGGCGCGACGATCGAAGTCGGCGTCAGCGCGCAAGAGATTCCCTATCCGTACGTGATAGAGAGCGGCGACGAGTTGACCAGAGGCGGCGGCGCCGACGCCGCGGAGCTCGCGCGGTTCTTTCCCGTGCCTTCTCTAGCGACGATTGGCGACGAGACCGCGGACGGCGAGTTCGACTTCGGCCCCGAGCGGCCGCTCGCTCTGTTCGACGCGCCCCGCGTCGATTACTCGCTCCGTCGGCTTGTGCACTATACCGGCTCCGACTGGCGGGCGATGCAGCCTTGGGTGCTGCTCACCAACTACCACCGCTATGTCGACCAGTTCGTGCAGTGGGGCCTGAAGCAGCTATATGCGGGGGTGGGGGTCGAGAAAGTCATTTTGCCCGGCAACCTGGTCATCGACTCGTCGATTTCGCCGGCCGAAGCGGAAGCGCGCGTGGGAGCCGTCGCCTGGCATCGCTTTCAGATGCCCGCCTATCATTGCGTGCGCGCTGACGGGCGCGGAATCAGTCTGGTCAACATCGGCGTCGGGCCCTCGAACGCGAAGACCATCACCGACCACATCGCAGTTTTACGGCCCCATTGCTGGCTGATGGTTGGCCATTGCGCCGGGCTTCGGCAGTCACAGGTGATCGGCGACTATGTGCTGGCGCACGCGTATCTTAGGCGCGACAAGATTCTCGACGAGGCGGTGCCCCTGGTGACGCCGATCCCGGCGCTCGCCGAAGTACAGGTCGCGCTTCAGGAGGCGGTGGCAAAAGTCACCGGCGACCGCGGCGAAGCGCTCAAACGCCGTTTGCGAACAGGCACAGTCGTTACCGACGATGACCGCAACTGGGAATTGCGCTGGTCGAAGGAGCGGCGGATCATCAACATCTCGCGCGCGATCGCAGTCGACATGGAATCGGCGACTGTGGCGACCCAGGGCTTCAGAATGCGCGTGCCCTACGGGACGCTGCTCTGCGTCTCCGACAAACCGCTGCACGGCGAGATCAAGCTGCCAGGCGCCGCCAACGCCTTTTACGAGCGAGCCATCGCCGAGCATCTTCAGATTGGCATCGCGGCGATTGTCGTATTGCAGAGTCAGGACGATACCCTGCACTCACGCAAGCTCAGGAGCTTCGACGAACCGCCGTTTCGGTGACGCACTAGCTGATCACCATAACCGGAGTCCCGACGTGCACGCGGCCATAGAGGTCGATCGCGTCCATGTCGCGCATGCGGATGCAGCCCGAGGAGACATGCCCGCCGATTTCCGACGGCTCGTTGGTGCCGTGGATACGGATCAGCGTGTCCTTGTTGTTTACGAACAGATAGAGGGCGCGCGCACCAAGCGGATTGTCCCAGCGCCCCTCTAGCGGCCCGTGCTGCTTATAAACCTGAAACTGCGGCCAGCGCTCCATGATTGAGGCGGTCGGCATCCAGGTCGGCCATTCCTTCATAGCTCCGACCTCGGCGCGGCCCGTCCAACCCATATATTCCGCGCCGCTCGCGATCCGGTATTGAATGGCCTCGCCATGGGGCAGAACGTAGTAGAGATAGTTCGTGCCCGTATTGACGATGATCGTGCCCGGCTGCTCCTTGGTCGAATACTGGACCTTGCTGCGGACGGTCGGGATCTTCCATTCATCCGGCTCCGCGAGCGCCATCATCTGCTTGTCTCGCGCTGTGAGTTGCGGATCGGGAAGCCCGGATTGAATAACCGGCGTGCATCCGCTCACCAAGCCCATGAAGCCCAGCACCAGCCCCACAATGACCGCATTCGTCTTCATCGCCGCCGCCCCATCGCCTTACACTGCTAATGATTTGCTTACCATAAAACGCAACGGTTTCACGAAAGTTACCAAGCGTAAGACCAGGAACTGTTCACAAAATCGCGAGCGCCGCCCAGAGTCTGTCGTCCAGCTTTCGCCACAAAGCTTTTAGCGAAACCCGCCGGTTGAGTCCAAGCGATAGTTGCAAGGTCGTTTGCCGAAAGCTACCGACCGAGGCAAAAATGCGACAGTCGCGCAAATGTTCCAGCGACTCTTCTAACCCTAACGGGGAGTGACAGATGACCCAATGGCCGGCGCGTCTCGTCCTGGTCGGGGCGGGGAAGATGGGGGGGGCGATGGCGCAAGGCTGGCTCGACGCCGGGCTCCCCGCATCCTCGCTGACGATCCTCGAGCCCAATCCTTCACCCGAGATTGCGTCGCTCGCGGCGGACCGGGGTGTGGCGCTAAACCCTCGCGTCGCGACCTCGCCCCCCGAGATGCTGGTTCTTGCGGTCAAGCCGCAGAGTTTGGACCAAGTCGCCCCCCAGATTAGCCGGTTCGCCGGAGAACGCACGCTCCTGCTCTCCATCATTGCGGGTAAGACCATCGGCAACCTGACGGCTCGCCTTCCCCAAGCGCGCGCCGTCGTGCGCGCGATGCCCAACACGCCGGCTGCGATCGGCCGAGGCGTCACCGCCGCCTTCGCCAACGCGGACGTCAACGCGGGGCAACAAAGCTGGTGCGAGCGCCTGCTTGGCGCGGTCGGGACGTTCTTCTGGCTTGACGACGAGGACGCGATCGACGCGGTGACGGCGATTTCCGGGTCAGGGCCGGCCTACGTCTTCGCCCTGACCGAAGCGCTTGCGGCCGCGGCCGAGAAACTTGGTCTCCCGGCGGAATTATCGATGAGCCTGGCGCGGGGCACGGTCGAAGGCGCAGCGGAGTTGATGCGCCGCGAAAGCGCGACCTCGCCGGCGACGCTGCGCCGCAATGTCACCTCCCCGGGCGGCACCACCGCCGCCGCGCTCGCCGTGCTTCAGGCTCCCGAGGGACTCAACGACCTGATGGCCATGGCGACAGCAGCCGCCCGCGCGCGCGCCGCCGAGATGGCCGGGTAGCCGGGCTTCCTTGGCGGCAGACGGCTAAGCGCTTACATTGACGGGAGGTGAGCAGGGAGAAACGCCATGGCGACCACACCAAATAGCGAGGCGAAATCGCCGCCGACCGATGCCCGCGCCAAGATCGTCGATGCGCTTATGGCGCTTGCAGCGGAGCGGCGCTTCGAGGACATCTCGGTCCGTGACATCTCCAAGGCGGCCGGCGTCTCGCTCGCCGACTTTCGGGACGCCTTCCCTTCCAAAGGCGCCGTGCTCGGCGGTTTCACCCGCCGCATCGATCGGATCGTTCTCGCGCAGGAGGATGGGGAGCGTTCTGAGGAAAACTCGCGCGAGCGCCTGTTCGACGTCCTGATGCGCCGTTTGGAAGCAATGGGGCCGTATCGTGAAGGTGTGCGCGAAGTCGCCGCATGGCTCCGTCGTGAGCCCGCCGCGGCGTTGGCGATGAATCAGGTGGCGATGAACTCGATGCGCTTCATGCTGGAGGCGGCCGGAATCGAAGCGGAAGGCGCCTCCGGCGCCATCAAGCTTCAGGGCTTGGCGCTCGCCTGGGGGCGTATCCTTCAGACGTGGCTCGACGATGACGAACCGACTCTGTCCAAGACCATGGCGGAACTCGACCGGGTGCTGACGCGTGGCGAACGCGCCGTCGCTGGCCTCGAGCGGGTGAGCGCGCTGACGAGTCCGTTTAGTGCGATAGCGAAAGCGGCCTTCGACGCCGGCCGCAGGGTGCGGCGCGGCGGGAGTCGCCGGGCTGCGCGAAAGGAGGAGGTCGGCGACGAGGACGCGACGGCTCTCTAAGCACATTTTCGGTAGAGATCCGTGCTGACCGTTCATCCTGAAATCTTTTGGGCGCTGGCCACATTCGCCTTCGTCGCCGGAGTCACGCCCGGGCCGAACAACTTGATGTTGATGACATCGGGTGTGAAATACGGCTTGGGACCCACCCTGCCTCATCTGGCTGGGGTGATCCTGGGCTTTGGGCTCATGATTGCGGTGGTCGGCCTCGGACTCGACATCCTGTTCCAGCGCTTCCCGCAAATCATGCCGATCATGAAGGTCGCCGGCTCGATTTATATGATTTGGCTTGCGCTCAAGATCGCGCTCGCCAAGCCCATCGGCGAGGTCGAGGCTGGCGGACGCCCGATCGGGTTTCTCGCTGCGGCCGGCTTTCAGTGGGTCAATCCCAAAGCCTGGGTCATGGCGTTGAGCGCGCTCGCGGCTTATGCCGGTGTGGTCGACGGCTATACAAGCAGCGTCTTTTTCATCGCCGCGCTCTGCGCCTTGATCGCAATCCCGTGCAGCGGCGTCTGGCTGCTGTTCGGCGCTTCACTCAGCCGCCTGCTTGAGGATCCACGCGTGACCCGGCCGTTCAACTGGACGATGGCGGCGTTGCTGGTCGCCTCGATCGCGCCGACCCTGTTCGATTAGGGCTGGGGGCGTTTTCCATGGGGAATTGGCTTGGCTCGTTCTTGGCGGCGCACTGCGAGGTTGGTCCGGACGCTCCGTTTGGATTTTCTTGGCTTGTAGCCGTTTCAGTGCGAACCCCCCCGATTATGAGTGTTGGAAAAGCTTGGATTTCCTTGGATTCTCTCGTCCGAATCGAGACTTATCAATAAGTTACGTGGGAAAAACGCGCAAAAGTTTTTCGCGGGCGTTTCTGCCCCTGACGGTCGAAGCGCCGAGACGGGAGCCTGATGTCAAAGCCGTGCGGAGCGCAGAGTTGTTCATAGGGCAAGCGTAATCCAATTTCTACTTTTCCGCAATCAATTGTTGCCGGAGCGGTTCTTGTCGGCCGCCGAGAGCAGCTCCCTACGCGAACCCGCCGTCCCCGCCGAGCTTCACCATCACCACTTCCGGCGGGCGAAGGATGCGCACCGGCGCGAGCGAGGTTCCCAGTCCGCCTGAAACGATCATCCGCTTCTCGCCCGACGCGTATTCGCCATAGATGTATTTTGACGAGCGGCGTTTGAGGAGACCGACCGGAGGGCCGATGAACGGAAGATTGACCTGCCCGCCGTGCATGTGGCCTGCAAGCGTCAGAGCGAACCGCTCGGGAACCCACGAGAAAAAATAAGGCTCATGAACGAGCAGGATCGCGGGCGCGTCGTCGTCAATTTCGCGCATCGCGGCTGGCAGATCGTCGGCGCCGTGGCCATGGCGCGGATTGGGCACACGCGCCAACAGATCACCGAGCCCCGTCAACCAGAAGGGCCGGCCCTGCTGGGATAAGCGCACGGATTGATTTTCGAGCAGCGGCACGCCGGCCTCCGCAAGCGCACGGCGCACGCTCCGGGAATTATCCGGCGGCTCGGTTGGAATGGCCGCCGACCACCAGTCGTGATTGCCGAGAATTGCGTAGACGCCGAGGGACGCCTCGAGACGGGCGAGTTGCTCGGCCCAGGCGCCGGGCGGCACATATCCGGAAACGAGCCGATGCGTGCACACATAGTCGCCAAGCAGCACGGTGAGATCGGGTTTCTGGGCATTGGCGAGGTCAACGATGTCGCCAACGCGCTCTTCCGACATCCAGGGATAGCAGGCGTGAATATCGGCGATGACCGCGATCGTGAGCTCGAGGTCTTCGGGCCAGTTGGGGAGCCGCGGCGCATAGTTGGCAAGAGTAAGCGCCGAGCCGGTCTCGTACGCCGTCGCGTAACCGGATAGCGACACCGCCGCGGCGCCGACGGCAGCGCCAGCGAAAAATCCGCGCCTCGTCAAGTGAACCATCGGTTGGGCTCGGCTCGGCCGCTCGTTTGCCGAAGGGATTTTACGCGTCGGTTCCGGCTGACACAAGCGCGCGGGCCGGCG
>DATCEJ010000620.1:0-2511 GCA_036510135.1 Roseiarcus sp.
CGACCCGCCTCACCGTCGCGCCGACCTCCTCGACGGTTGCGGCCACCTCATGGCCAAGGATCATCGGCTCGCGCAGGCGCACGGCGCCAAAACCGCCATGGTTGAAATAATGGAGATCGGAGCCGCAGATGCCCCCGAAGCCAACCCGCACCCGAACCTCATTGGGGCCGACCTCGGGCGTAGCGACCTCTTCGATCCTTAGGTCTTTCGCTGCATGGGCGACGACGGCGCGCATGGCATTCCAATCCTTCCGTGTTACGCGACAGGGGTGAGAGGCGGGCGACCAGGGAAGAGGGCCGTGTGATTGTCGCGTGTGATAGGACTGCAGGCGGACGTTGTCGAGGGCGAGGGACCGTTCATCAATCCGCTGCTCGTTCCGGAGCGTGTTGAGCGCGGCGGCCCAAAGCGCTTCTACCGCAGGCATAGATCGGAGCAGCTTCGTCGAAGACGACCGAACCGCCGCGCCGAGCGTCACGCTATCAGGTTGGACACGGTTCTGCTCTCTGTCCGCGCTTTAGCGGAGCCCCTCGCCCAGATATTCTGCAATAGGCTGACCTCAGAAAGGGGTGTGAGATGAGGGACACGATTCAGAGGCTTTTCTCGCTTGACGATGTCGTTGCGCTGGTCACCGGCTCTTCGGCTGGGATCGGGCTCGCGCTGGCGGGCGGTTTGGCGGAAGCTGGCGCCCGCGTCGTGGTCAACGGCCGCGATTCGCGCAGGGTCGCGGCCGCGGTTGCGGCGATAAAGAGCGAAGGGCTCGCGGCGCACCGGCCGTTTTTGACGTGACCGATCCTCAAGGCATCGAGCGCGGCATCGCCCAGATCGAACAGGAAGTCGGGCCGATTCGCGTGCTCGTCAACAACGCCGGCATCCAGCGGCGCGCGCCGCTCGAGGATTTCTCGCCCGAGGCCTGGCGCGAGCTCATGCGGACCAATCTGGACGCCGTATTCTACGTCGGCCAGGCAGTCGCCAGACGCATGATCCCACGAGGGAAGGGACAGATCATCAATATCGCCTCCGTGCAGAGCGAACTCGCGCGGAGCAACATTGCGCCCTATACGGCCTCAAAAGGTGCTGTGAAGATGCTGACGAAGGGCATGGCGACGGATTGGGGCAAATATGGTCTGCGCACCAATGCGTTAGCGCCGGGATATTTCCGCACCGAACTTAACAAGGCGCTGGTCGAGGACGACAATTCTCCGCCTGGCTCTCCGCCCGGACGCCGCTTGGCCGCTGGGGCGACGTGCAGGAGCTGGTCGGCGCGGCCATCTTCCTTGCCTCGGATGCGTCGAGCTTCGTCAACGGGCATGTGCTCTACGTAGACGGAGGCGTGACGGCCTGCCTTTGACCGGCATGGCGCAGAGAGTTGCGATCGACGGCAAAAGAATATCTTTGCCAAAGAGATAGACAAGTTAGCAGACTGCCGCCCGAGCGACAGGAAGGGCACGCAGAGCAGCAGCACTAACTCTGTAACGCATATGAACTCCGCAACGCTCAGCTGCTTGGCCGTTAGAAATGACAGCCCGCACGGTTCTTCAAACCTTCAGGCAAGTCGCTTCTTATACCAAGACTCGGAGATCATGACCGATAGGCCCAATCGCGAAGGCCGATCGACATGATCCGCCAGGGCTGGTTGATGAGCTTGTTCCATGCCTCGCAGCAGTGATCGAAGATGTCGTCGAAGGATTTGAAGATCCGATTTGAAAGCCAGTTGTCGCGCAAGAATTGCCAGATGTTTTCCTGCGGGTTCAGCTCCGGGCACTTTGCCGGGAACGGGATCAGAGTGATGTTGGGCGGGACGATCAATCTGCCGGACAAATGCCAGCCGGCCTGATCGACGAGCAGCACGGCGTGCGCTCCCGGCGCGATCTGGGTGGCGATTTCGGCGAGATGGAGGTTCATCGCCTCCGTGTTGCAGCGTGGCATGACCAGGGCCGCGCCCTTGCCGTCCTTGGGACAGATCGCGCCGAAGATATAAGCTGAGGCGGTTCGCTGATCTTTGGGAGCGCTTGGACGCGCGCCGCGCTTGGCCCAGCGCCGGGTGATCTTGTTCTTCTGGCCGACGCGCGCCCTCATCCCGAGCATGTCGAGGGACGTCGGCGAACCAGACCTCTATGGCGCTGGGCTCGACGTCCTTCTCGCGCCCGATCGCTTCCAGGCGCGCGGAAAAGCTTTTTTAAAATCTTCGATCGCGCCTGTGGCCTGAGCATGATGGCGGGGACGAGCCGAGAGCTTGCGACAACCCATGGCGCGCAGTTCGCGGCTCAACGTCTGCTTGGCGACCACGACGCGAAACTCCTCGAAAATCCATTGGCAGAGATCGACGATACGCCAGCGCACGACCCCATGAACCGCCGGAATCGGGCCGCTCTCGATGATCGCGGCGAGCGCCGCCCGATGCTCGTCGTTAAGCCGGGATGGCTGTCCAGGCGGCTTGCGGTCGACCAGGCCCTCCGGCCCCTGGGCGTTGAACTTCATCACCCAGTCGCGAACGATCTGGAGCGTCACCCC
>DATCEJ010000621.1:0-6440 GCA_036510135.1 Roseiarcus sp.
AGCTCAATTTCGTCGACTTTTTCGAAACCAACCATATGAAGTACGAAACCGTCCATGAGGCGAGCGCCGACGATATGATCGCCGCCTACGAGGCCGGAAAATGCAACGTGCTGACCACCGACGCGTCGGGGCTGTTCGCCATGCGTCTCAGACTGGCGAAGCCGGCCGACAACATGATCCTGCCTGACATCATCTCGAAGGAGCCGCTCGGCCCTGCCGTCAGGCAGGACGACATGCAATGGTTCAACATCGTCAAGTGGGTCAACTTCGCCATGCTCAATGCGGAGGAGCTTGGCGTCAGCTCGAAGACAATCGACGACGCGCTGAAGTCGCAAAAGCCCGCGGTCAAGCGGCTCGTCGGAACGGAAGGCGACTTTGGCAAGCCGTTCGGCCTTTCCGGCGACTGGGCCGTGCGCGTCGTCCGCGCGGTCGGCAATTACGCCGAAGTGTTCGACCGCAACGTCGGCGCGCATTCAAAGCTCGGAATTCCGCGGGGCTTGAACGAGTTGTGGAGCAACGGCGGCATTCAATACGCTCCGCCCATCCGGTAGACCGGCTCGGACGTCTCGACAAGCGCCAGCCTCGCCTACTGGTCGGGAACGAACGTCCGGCCCTGATAATGGCCCTTTGGCCCGTCAGGATGCGAAGCATCAGAAGGCTTCGCCTTGTCGGGCTGCGGCTTCGGCCTCGGCGCAGAGTAGTCCTGCGCGGGTGGCGGGACAATGATCAGCGGCGGAAAATATTGTGCGGTCGCGGGAAGCGGCGCGGCAAAAGCGAGCATCGTCAGCGCAGCGGCACATCGAATGGTGTTCGCCTTCATGGACGCGCTTCTTGTCTGCGATTTGCTCGCGACACGGCGCGACCTATCGATGCGCGAGCCGGCGGAGAAAATCCCATCTGGAGCCGCCCCAACCAACTCGCCTACTCGCGTCGCCCGTTGCACATCTGAGTGTCGCCTAGCCACTTAGCCCGCAGCTAGACGATTTCCGCGCATCGTCCTGAAGGACCCTCGAAGCGCTGTCCTACCATATTCTGCGCAAAATGCGGAATTCTCCGGTCGCAGCACGAAAGATAAAGACGGGCGAACGCCCGCGCCCGCGGTGAACCAGATCGGATCGTCATCCACGATTTCAGCAGAAGGCGCTCCGCGCATTTCACGACGAACACGGGATCAAAACGGAATCCTGGAGCCCGCTCGGCCGGGGCGGCTTGTTGAGCGAGTCCGTGCTTGTCGAGATCGCGGCCAAACATAAAAAGACGCCGGCGCAAGTCGTCATCCGCTGGCGTCTCGACAGCGGCTTGATCGTGATTCCGAAGACAGTTCGGCTCGAGCGCTTGAAGGAGAACGTTGGGGTGTTCGATTTTAGGCTCGACGGCGACGACATGAAGCGGATCGAAACGCTCGATTCGGTCGGCGGCCCAATGGGCCCCGATCCGGCGACGGCTGCTTTCTGACCTCCTTCAACATGTCCTGCTCCGCGGGGAGAGTTAAGAAACCGCGAGGTGCCGGATTTGGCGCCTTCTATCATTTTAGAGACTTAAGGGATCTCGTGCGAAACGCTTCGTTTCGCGTGATGAAATGAGGGTCGTCCCCGCTGCGGAGAACGGGGAGGGACCGTCACGCTGCCGCCCGCTCAGCGCAAGGCAGGTGCGCGGCAATAATTTTGGGTCTAGAAACAGGCAGCCGCACCGTTTCGCCGGTGCGGGCAAAGAGCCGAGCGCCCCAACGGGAGGAAACGAGACCCATGAAACGCATACTTCTTGCGCTTGCCACGGCCAGCGTGCTGTCGAGCCCCGCTTTCGCGGCCACCAAAATTGGCGTATCGATGGACAAATTCGACGACAACTTCCTGACCGTTCTGCGCAACGGAATGGCGGACTACGCCAAGACGCTTCCTGGCGTCACGCTTCAGATCGAGGACGCCAAGGACGACGTCTCCAAACAACTGAGCCAGGTCCAGAACTTCATCGCCAACGGCGTTACCGCGATCATCGTCAATCCGGTCGACACCTCTGCGACCGCCGCGATCACCAAAGCCGCCGCCGACGCCGGCGTTCCGCTCGTCTATGTGAACCGTGAGCCGACCGACGTGGATAAGCTCGGAGCCAAGGCCGCTTTCGTCGCCTCAAACGAGGCTGAGTCCGGCACGCTCGAGATGAAGGCAATCTGCAAGCTTCTCGGTGGCAAGGGCAATATTCTGGTCATCGAGGGGCAGCTGTCGAACCAGGCCGCGGTGCAGCGCACCAAGGACATCCATGAGGTGATCGCGACTCCGGAATGCAGTGGCATCAAGATCATCGCCGAGCAGACCGGGGAATGGGATCGCACCAAGGGACAGAATCTGATGACCAACTGGCTGTCGAAGGGCATGCACTTCGACGCCGTCGTCTCGAACAACGACGAGATGGCGGTCGGCGCTATTCAGGCGATGAAGTCGGCCGGCATGGACACCAAGAAGGCGATCGTCGGCGGTGTCGACGCGACGCAGGACGCGCTGGCCTCCATGAAGGCTGGGGATCTCAAAGTCACCGTGTTCCAGGACGCCGCGGGTCAGGGCAAAGGCGCGGTCGATGCAGCGCTCGCGCTCGCCGCGGGCAAGCCAGTCGAGAAGAAGGTCTATATCCCCTTCCAGCTGGTGACGCCGGCCAATATGGATCAGTTCATGAAGAAGAACTGAGTTTCCTCAATGCCTCTTCGTCTCTCCGGCCGTTCTGGTGAGACGAGGGCGCCCGGAGACGCCCGCCCTCCCAGCGCCTCCGGGCCGTCGCAAGTCCAAACTCTTGCAGGACTGGCGTAGCCTTCAGGAAAAGACGACGCCAAATAGGAATGGGACGGAACGCCATGGCGATCATTAGTCCTTCGACGGCCGAAATCGTCAGACAGAGCGGCGCCGTTCCGGGCGCGGAGTACCTGCTCGAGGTTTCGAACGTCCGTAAGGCCTTCCCAGGCGTACTCGCGCTCGACGACGTGTCGTTCCGGCTGAAGCGCGGTCACGTCCATGCGCTCATGGGCGAAAACGGCGCGGGCAAGTCGACGCTGATGAAGATCATCGCCGGGATCTACACGCCCGATTCCGGCTCCTTCAAACTGAAGGGGCAGGAGATCAAGCTGACATCGCCCCTCGACGCGCTGCAATACGGCATCGCCATGATCCATCAGGAGCTGAACTTGATGGATTATATGACGGTCGCCGAGAATATCTGGATCCGTCGCGAGCCGCTGAACGCCCTCGGCTTCGTGCGCCACGAGGAGATGCGACGGCGCACAAGGGAGTTGTTCCAGCGGCTCGACATTCCACTCGATCCTGAAACGGAAGTGCGCGACCTCTCGGTCGCCAACCGGCAGATGGTCGAGATCGCCAAGGCCGTCTCTTACGATTCCGACATCCTGATCATGGATGAGCCAACCTCGGCGCTGACGGATCGCGAGGTCGAGCACCTGTTCCGAATCATTCGCGCGCTCAAGGCTCAAGGCACGGGCATCATCTACATCACCCACAAAATGAATGAGCTGTTCGAGATCGCCGACGAGGTGTCGGTGTTCCGCGACGGACGATTCATCGGCGAATATAAGGCCGCGGATGTTTCGCGCGACGAAATCATCAAGCTCATGGTTGGCCGGGAGATCACCCAGATGTTCCCGAAAGAGGTTGCGCCGATCGGCGGGGTTGCCTTGTCGGTGCGAGACCTCTGCCTCGAAGGCAGGTTCCACGGCGTGTCGTTCGATCTGCGCAAGGGAGAAATTCTCGGAGTCGCCGGCCTCGTAGGTTCGGGGCGTAGCAACGTCGCTGAGACGCTCTTCGGCGTGACGCCAGCAACCTCTGGCGCAATCCTGATCGATGGCAAAGAGAGCGCGATCACGAACCCCGGCGTCGCCATGGACGCCGGCATGGCCTTCCTGACCGAGGACCGCAAGGCGAGCGGTTGTTTCCTGCTTCTCGACATCATGGCGAACATGCAGATCGCGCTGCTGCGCCACGGTCATGCGACGGCGGGCTTCGTCAACGAGCGCAAGATCGAAGCGCTCTGCCAACAGCAGAAGAACCGCCTGCGCGTTCGAACGCCGGATCTCGAAGAGCCGATCATCAATCTCTCGGGCGGCAATCAGCAGAAAGTCCTGATTGCGCGCTGGTTGCTGACCCGCCCGAGAATCCTCATCCTCGACGAGCCGACGCGCGGCATCGACGTCGGCGCCAAGGCCGAGATCCACAAGCTCATCACTGAACTGGCCGTACAGGGCGTGGCGGTGTTCATGATTTCGTCGGAGCTGCCGGAGGTCCTGGGGATGAGCGACCGGATCCTCGTGATGCACGAAGGCCGGATGACCGGCATCGTCGACCGCAAGGACGCAACCCAGGTCCGGATCATGGAGCTCGCGTCGCAGTAGCCCAAGAAAGAGACAACACCCGTGGCCACCGACATCTCGACCGCCGCCCCGGCCTCCGAAGCCAGACAAGCGCGACGCCGTCGTCTCCCGCCCGAGCTCAGCATCCTCGCGGTCATGATCGGCATGATGCTGCTGTTCGAAGTCTTGGGTTGGATGTTCGTCGGCCAAAGCTTCATCGCCAACCCGCTCAGGCTCAGGATCATGATCCTGCAGGAGGCGGAGATTGGCATCATTGCCGTCGGCGTCACGCAGGTCATCATCATGGGCGGCATCGATCTGTCGTCAGGATCCGTCGTCGGCATGACGGCGATGGTCGCGGCGAGCCTCGCGCAGGTCGCTGGTTACACGCACGCGGTCTACCCCAGCCTCACCGGCCTCAACCCGATCTTTCCGGTGGCCGCGGGTCTGGTGTGCGGAAGTGTCGCAGGATTGATCAACGGCTCGCTGATCGCCTTGACCAAAATTCCGCCCTTCATTGCGACGCTCGGAATGATGGTGTCGGCGCGTGGGGTCGCCGACTGGTATACGAACGGCCAGCCGATCGGCAATCTCTCGGACAGCTTCGCCGCCATTGGCGCGGGCTGGTGGCCCGTCATCATCTTCCTCGGCGTCGCCTTCATCTTTCACATCGCGCTGCGCTACACCCGCTATGGCAAGTTTACCTACGCGATTGGCGCCAATCCGCTTGCGGCTCGCGTCTCTGGCATCAACGTCGAGCGTCACGTGATCCTCGTCTATATGGTCGCGGGGCTCCTCTCCGGTCTCTCCGGCATCGTGCACACGGCGCGCGCCATCAGCGGCCAGGCCGGGGTCGGCGTCGGCTTCGAACTCGACGCGATCGCCGCAGCGGTTATCGGCGGAACCTCGCTCTCGGGCGGCGTCGGCCGCATGACGGGAACGGTGATCGGCGCGGTCATTCTCGGGATCCTGACCTCGGGCTTCACGTTCCTCAATGTCGACGCGCACTATCAGGAAATTATCAAGGGCGGCGTCATTGTCGCAGCCGTGGTCGCCGATCAGTACCGTCAGCGCCGACGGAAGGGCGTGTGAATGATGGCCGAGATCGAAGCTATTTTGCTGACTTCATCTTGAGCCCGGTGGCCGATCAGGCCCGCATCATCGCGAGGGCAATATCGCGATAGATGAGAGCAGCGCAGGCGAGATCGTCCTTCGGGACATATTCGTCGGGCTGGTGAGCGACGTCGAGCGAGCCAGGTCCAAGCACGATGCCCACGGCGCCAGCGTCATGAAAGTGAACAAGATCGCACCCGCCCGTCAGCCCGCCAGGCTGGGGAAACGTCACGCCGTGCGCGCGTGAGATGGCGACCGCATTGCGCACGAGCGGATCGTCGAGCGCGGTCTCCGCCGACCCAGCTTTCGTGCGGATCGCCGCGATCTCCGCGTCCACGGGGTGATCACGCTTCGCGCGCGTGAGCAGAGCCTGCAGATCGTCCAGAGCGTCGTCGAGCGTCTCGCCTGGCAGGAGACGCCGGTCGAGCACCATTTCGCAATTCTCCGGAATGACGTTGTCACCGATCCCGCCCGCGATACGGGTCACCGATAGGCTGGCGTGGCCGACCAGGGGATGGTGAAGCTTCCTCAATTCGCGATCGCGCGCATCGAACAGGGATATCAGTTGGCTCGCGGCGAGGATCGCGTTCACGCCAAGCTCCGGGCGGCCGGAATGCGCGGCCTTGCCCTTGGCGCGGATGAGCGGGCGCAGACACCCCTTGTGAGCTGCGAAGACGGCATTGTTGGTGGGTTCGCCGATCACGATCAAGTCGGGCTTTGGCTGCTGCTTCGCTAACAGCCTTGAGCCTCCGCCGTCGATCTCTTCGTCGGCGACAAACATCATGACCAGCGTGCCGCGCCACAAGTCGCGTTGCGATGCGAGGAGACGGCCGGCCTCGGCCATGGCCACGATCGGTCCCTTCGCGTCACAAGCGCCTCGGCCGAAAAGCTTGCCGTCCCGCTCCGTCAAACGAAGCGGATCGCTGGTCCAGCCTCCACCGACCGGGACGGTGTCCATATGCGAGTTGAAAGCGAAACAGGG
>DATCEJ010000622.1:0-11481 GCA_036510135.1 Roseiarcus sp.
AGCGCCACTCGTCGCGGTCCTCGCGCAGGGCCTCATGATCCTCCTTGAGGTCGGCAACCAGGACTTTCAGGGTGTAAAGTTCGGCCTCGACGACGCGCACGCGCGTGAAGAGTGAAGGGTGGGCCCTAGCCTCGGGCGTTGCCGTTGCGTCCGACATGAGGGGATCATCGCGCGCAAAGGTTATCGGAGCCTGAATCCGCTTAATCGAGTGGGCTGACCGATCGCGCTTTGGTGGGTCCTAAGGTCGTCAAGGCGCAAGGTGTGGTGTTTTTCACACTCATGAGCCGGGTCTTTTCTGAGGCAATCTGGCGATTGCTCGCAGCTTCGCACCGGCAGTTGCGCAAAGGCGCGAGGGGATCTTTGATCCATTTCGCCGCGCGTAGCGGCGATTTAGGGGAAAAAACCGTCGATAATTCAAATGAATTGATGGTGCTGCAAGAGAGGATTGAACTCTCGACCTCTCCCTTACCAAGGGAGTGCTCTACCACTGAGCTACTGCAGCATCTACGACGCGGGTGAAAGCGTTCGGCTTCCTGCCATAGCAAAGAGAGCATGGCAAGGCGGCCACGGAACTGGCTTGGCGCCCCAGGTCGAGACCGAAGGCGCGCGTCCGTTCGTCATGGGCCCGCGAGCAGGTAGTTCTTCACCAGATAGGTGAGTCCGCGGGTCCACGATTCGTCGGTGTCGCCACGAATGTCGACGCTGTGGACGAACGCCAGTTTTCGGGCCGCGACGTCGGCCATGTAGACGTTGATGTTAAGGATGAGATCCGACACTTTCTGGACCACGATCCAGGCGACGGCGTTGGCGCCGAACTCCTTGCCGTAGCTGAACTCGCAGCCCCCGCAGGCGCCGATATCGGGACCGGCCGCAATTTTTCCTGCGGCGGCCCCGGGGATGGACACGAACGTGTATCGGCCGGAGGCTTCGAGCTTTGCCTTGAAGAGGGACGCGATCGAGGCAAGGCGAGCCCGCTCCGCGCCGGTCGTCGGCTCCAGATCCTCATGGTCGTTCAGGAACTGGACGTTGAGCAGGGCGACGCTCTTGGCCGGTTCAGATGGCGCGGCCGCAGCCGCCGAGCGGGCGCTAAGGGCCAAGGGTCCGACGATGAGCAACGCGGCAAGCCCCAACGCGGCGTGGCGCCGCGCGAGCAAGGTGTTCCGCCGGCAAGGCTGCGGCCCACGGCCGGCGTCGGCCGCGACGCGAGACGCCGCTCCAGCTTCCCAAGTTTTCATCGTTTCATCCTTCTCCGGCGCGCTCTTGCCGCCCATGGGCGAGACTTTTGGCTGCCGGGCTTGTCCGGCCGGCCGGGCCATCGCAGACTGAACGCTCATCCGGTGCTATCGGGCGCCTGTATATCGAAACTGGGAGGATCGCCCATGCCTGCAAGGTTCACGCGGCTCTTTCTGGGCGCCTCATTCGCCGTCGCGGCGCTGGCTGGCGTGGCCCCGGACGCCTGGGCGCAAATTCCGGGCGACACGATCAAGATCGGCGTTTTGAGCGACTTCTCCGGACCGTTCGCCGATCAGGTCGGCAAGGGGTCTCTGGTCGGCGCTCAGCTGGCGGCCGAGGATTTCGCCAAGGAAGCGGGCGCCCTCAAGGTCGAGGTCATTTACGCCGATCATCAGAATAAGCCCGACATCGGCGTCGCGATCGCACGGCGATGGGTGGATGCGGAGGGCGTCGACGCGATCGTCGATCTCGCCAATTCCGGCGTCGGCCTCGCCGTCAACACCCTCATGCACGAGAAGAATCGCGCCATGCTCGCCTCGGCGACCGCGACCTCCGACCTGACCGGAAAATTCTGTCAGCCGACCACGGTTCAATGGGCTCTCGACACCTGGGCGCTCGGTTCGGCTGTCGGCCGCACGATCACCAAAATGGGCGGTTCGACCTGGTTCTTCATCAGCTTCGACTATGCGCTCGGCAAGGCCCTGCAACGCGACGCGACCGAGGCGATCGTCAAGGCGGGCGGCTCGGTGCTCGGCTCGGTGTCGCATCCGCTCGGCGCGACCGATTTCGGCTCGTATCTTTTGCAGGCGCAAGCCTCGGGCGCCAAAGTGATCGCCCTCGCCGACACCGGCGCCGACGCGATCAACGCCATCCGCCAGGCGGCGGAATTCCAGATCGTCGGGCCGGACAAGCGGCTCGCGGCGCTTTTCCTGCAGATCACTGACATCGACGCGCTTGGATTGAGCGCGGCGCAGGGTCTCATCCTGTCCGAAGCCTTCTACTGGGATCTCAATGATGAGACGCGCGCCTTCGCCAAGCGCTTCGCCGAACGGATGGGCGGCAGGATGCCGACCGAGGACCAGGCCGCGGCCTATTCGGCGACGCTGGCTTATTTGCGCGCCGTCAAGACGGCCGGAACCATCGAAGGCGACCGGGTGGTGACTGAGATGAAGAAGTCCCCGATCGACGATCCGCTCTTTGGCCATGTCGCCGTGCGCGCCGACGGCCGGGCGACGCACGCGATGTACGTGTTCAAGGTCAAGTCGCCGCAACAATCGAAGAGCCGGTATGATGTCTACGATCTGATCGAAACGATTCCGCCCGAGGCCGCCTTCCGGCCGCTCGATCAAGGCGGCTGCCCGCTGGTGAAATGATCGGGCGATGGGAGCGCGTTGCTGCTCGCTGATCGGAGGAACGCTATGAGCCAAGAATCGAAAGAGCGCGTCTATGAACCAGGCGAAATCGAGGCGCGGCTCAAAACTGAGCTCCCGCATTGGCGCTACGAAAACGGCTGGATCAGACGCATTTTTCGCACCTCCGGCTGGAAGGGCACGCTGATGGTGATCAACGCGGTCGGCCACCTCGCGGAGGCCGCCTGGCACCATCCCGATATCGCGGCGTCCTACGCCTGGGTCGAGGTGAAATTGCAAAACCACAGCGCCAAGGGGATCACCGACAAGGACTTCGAACTGGCGCGCAAGATCGAGGATTTCGTCTCGTGGCGTCCGGCCAAGGAGGGCGGCGCGCTCGAAGGGACGCCCGCCGGCGATCAGCGGTTCGCCTATATCAAGTACGACGACAAGTGAGCCGCGAGGTCGGGTGTCTCGGTACGGTGGCGGCCGGTTTAACCAACGCGCGCCCCAGGCATTTCGGCCAGGCTGGGCCTCGTCACGGCGGTTTTGGCGCCGGTCGAGCCTTTTCAGGGGGTTGGGCGCCGAAACCTGTCACAAATCACAAAATCAAGTTCGGCCTCCCGTTCCTCGATTCGACATCGCCCACTTCGTGAGCGGGGCGAAGGGCTGGCGCGCCTTTCATGACGGCGTGGATGTCTTCACGCGTCCGTTGCGCTTTGGACAATGCGCCGCGACCCTCAAAAGGTGCGAACGGGAAGGCGCTTCGGGCTTCCTCCGGGGCGCAAAACCCCGGAGGCGGACAGGAGCAGCGAGAAGCGCCCGGGGAAATGATCGCTCCGCCTCAAACGGCCCGAACCGGTTTCGGGCCGTGTCAGAAGCGGACGGGCGCCAGCCCTTCTTGTCCCCGCGGGGTCGATCTCGCAATCGGACCTGGTGCGTTAGCTCCTTGTTCGCGGGCTGAGGCGTCTCATGCGTCCGCTTTCGTCGTTTTGGTGTGGGCGCGTCTCAATCGACCGTCTCCTCATCATAAGAACATAACAAGAACATTGTCAAGGAAAATCTACAAAATGATCCTCGGCTTGAACGCGGGGAGCGTCGCTCGGGGTTCGGTAAACCGTCACCGTGGCTGTCCCGTTCCTGGCTCTCACCCCCAACCCTCCGGGGCGTTGGGGAGAACGCCCGTCTCTCGACAGGCGATCGGGAGAGGGGCGCTACGGCGCCTCGAATCCCTTCTCCGACTGGGAGAAGTGAGCCAGACGGATGAGGGTCGCGGCGCGATTGGGCCAATTCTCATCCTGGTCCAGAGGCTGTGGTTGCTGCGAGTCGGAAACGGCGCGCCCTGGTCTCGCTTGCAGGACAGGGATTCAGCCCGCTTCCCGGAGGGCCTCGATCCGCGCCGCGACCGCTTTGTGCTCCTCGTCGCTCATCGCCGCGCGCGGCGTCTTGACCGCGATCTCGCCCACCACATGCGCGGGACGTGCGGAAAGTATGAAGATCCGATCGGCGAGCGCGATCGCCTCGTCGAGATCATGGGTGACAAGCACGACGATCATGCTGCGGCTTTCGACGAGCCTCGCCAGGTCGCGCTGCAACTGTCGGGCGAGCGGCCTATCGAGCGAGACGAATGGCTCGTCGAGCAACAGCAACGTTGGGCGAACGGCGAACGCGCGCGCCAGCGCTGCGCGTCGCGCCAGGCCGATCGAGAGCTCGCCCGGAAAATGCGTCTGGTGCTCGGAAAGACCGAGCGCTGCGAACAAAGCGGCGACCTCCGCTTCGCTCGCCTCGGGTGCGGCGAGACGCACGTTATCCTCGACGCTTCGCCACGGCAGGAGCCGCGGCTCCTGAAAAACCATGCCCACTCGTCCGTGCGTGGGGACGCAGACTGAGCCGTCGAAATTGCGATCGAGGCCGGCGAGAATGCGCATCAGCGTCGACTTGCCGCAACCGGACGGCCCGATCAGCGCGCCGGTCTCCCCTTCCTCGAGTGCGAACGAGAGATCGGTGAGGACCGGAACGCTTTGGCCCGACGCGCTCCGAAAGGACTTACTCGCGACTCGCGCTTCAAGCCGCACGCGGTCGCCAACGCGAGACATGACGTTCAAAGGGTTGCACCGCGAGCGTTTCGATGACGAGCATGATCGCCGTGAAGGGTAGCGCATAGGCGAGCAGGAGCGGGACGTCGAACAACTGGAAGGCGGTATTGATTTCGAACCCGACCCCGTTTGGCCGGCCCAGGAGCTCGACGACCAGCACAATCTTCCAGACAAGCGACAGGCCCGCGCGGGTCGCGGCGGCGAAGTAGGGCGCGAGCTGCGGCGCGACGACGTGGGTCAGCCGTTTCAGTGGCGAGAAGCCGAACACCTGCGCCATTTCATCGAGCTTTGTGTCGAGCGCGCGCACGCCCTCGCGTATGGTGACGACCGTGACCGGCAGTTTGTTGAGCGCCACGGCGCCGATCGCCGCCGCCTCGTTAAGGCCAACCCAGATGTAGGCGAGGACAATGATGACCAGCGCCGGCAGGTTCAAGAGCACGATGACCCAGGGATCGGCCGCGCGATCAAACAGCCCGTTACGTCCCATGGCGTAGCCAATCGCCGATCCAATCGCCATCGCGAGCAAGAACGCCGCCGCGACGCGGGCGAGCGTGACGCCGAGCGCTTGAAACAGCGCGCCGGACGCGGCCTCGGACCTCATCGTAGCCAGCACCACCATCGGCCCTGGCAGCAAACGCGGATTGGCGAAAACCGCGGCGACCTGCCACAGACAAATGAGCGCGAGGAGCGAAATGAGGCGCGTCGTCACGGTCTATTCGCTCGCCCCGGGATCAAAGAAGAGCCCAGTGTCGAGCTCCCTGGCCTTGCCGACCAGCGTCTCGCCGCCAACCTCCGCCAACCGACGATAGAGAACGCGCGCGTCCGCGGCCTCCTCGGCGATGGTTCGTTTCGGCACGCCTTCCAGGTAGCGCTGGCGATAGACGGCGAGCGCTGCGTCGTCTTTCAAGCGGAGCCGCGCCTTGATCGGGGCCCACGCGCTCGGATCTTCGGCCAGGATTTTGCGCGCCTCCGCCGCGGCGGCGAAATAGCGCCGCAGAACATCTTTGTGCGAAGCCGCGAAAGCCTCGCTGAACACGTAGCCGGTCATCGCGACCGGGCCGCTTGCGCCGAGCGCCTTCTGGATATCGGCCATTTCGATCGCGCGACGGAAGCCGCGCGCCTCGAGATCGGCCGAGAAATTCCAGTATTCGAGCGCAGCCTCGGTCTCGCCCTGGACAAGCTTCTCTGCGATGAGCGGCGGCGCGCCGTAGGAAGGCCGGGCTTCCTTGGCGAGGTCGAGTCCAGAGCCCAGCGCGACCGCCCGCAGCATAAGCCAGCTCTTGTCGAGCGGTCCGCCGGCGACGCCAATAGACCGGCCGGCGAGATCGGCGACCGAATGGATCGGCGAGTCGTTGGGCGCCATCACGGCGCCCAACGCGGTCGAATAGGGTATGAACAGAAGCTTGTCGCCGAGCGCGCGTTCACGCGCCGCCCAAAGCCAGTCCTCAACAACCATGTCGGCGCCGCCGCCCATGAGCGCAATCTTTCCCGCCTCGGTGGAAGCCAGCTCAATCGTCTCGATGTTGAGATTCGCGGCCTTGTCGAGCCCGCGCGCCTTGATCACTTCCATTTCCCAGGAGGCCGTTCCGGTTTTCTGGAGGGCGATGCGCAGCCGATCGGCGGCTTCGGCGCCGGAGGCCATGCAGACGCTTGCAGCGACAGCGAGGGCGATGACCATGCGCTTGATCATGGGCGTTCCTTGGCCTCGGCCGCGCATCACCCGCCCCGGCGCATGAGCATGCCGCGCGCCGGATCGTAGGCAATCACAGCGCCGCCGAGGAACACGACCGTGCATCCCGCGACAACCGCAAGGGCCAGCCAATTGACCTGTTCATAGAAAGCGAAGCGGATCAGTTCGACCGAGTAGGTGAAAGGGTTCAGCCGGCAGACGGTCGCCAGCCACGGGCTTCCTTCTTGAACGCGCCACAGCGGATAGAGGGCCGAGGACGCGAAAAACATCGGAAAAATAACGAAGTTCATCACCCCCGCGAAATTCTCGAGCTGCTTGATGATCGACGACAGCAGCATGCCGAGCGCGCCAAGCATGAGACCGGACAACGCCAAGGCCGGCAACACCGTCAGATAGCCCCACCAGGTTGGCGGCTCGATCTCCCAGAAATAAGCGATGACAAGAAACGCGTAGACCTGCAAAATCGAAACAGCGACGCCGGCGATCAGCTTCGAGGTTAGGAGAAACCAGCGCGGCGCAGGACTCACCAGCAGCATGCGCATGCTGCCCATTTCCCGATCGTAGACCATCGACAGGGAGGATTGCATGCCGTTGAAGAGCTGGATCATCGCGATCAGCCCTGGCGCGATATAGACCTCGTAGAGAACATAAGTGTCGTAGGGCGGCATGATCGAGACGCCGAGCGTTTGTCTAAATCCAGCTGCGAAAATGAACAGCCAGACCATCGGGCGCACGAGCGCGGAGATGAAGCGCTCGCGCTGGTGAAGAAATCGGAGCCCCTCGCGCCATACGATGCCGTAAAGGCAGATGAGGCGCTGCCTCCAGCCGAACGGGCGATCGCCGTCGAGAACGACCTCGCTCAAGGCTCGTCTCCCTCGCCGCGGCTCGTTAAGGCCGTGAACGCCTCGCCGATTGAACGCGCGCCCGCCTCGCCAACAATGGAACGGGACGGGCCGTCTGCGAGCAGGCGCCCCTTGTGCAGCAAGACAACATGATCGTCATCGCGAATCTCGTCGACCAGATGGGTCGCCCAGAGAACGCCTATTCCTTCGTCGGCGACGAGGGTCCGTACGACCTCGAGGATCCCAGCCCGCGCCTTGATGTCGAGCCCCGCCGTCGGCTCGTCAAGCAGCAACATGCGCGGCCGGTGCAGGAGCGCCCGCGCGATCTCGACCCGCCGCATCTGACCGCCGGAAAGGAAGCGCACCTTGTCGCCGGCCCGGTCGGCGAGACCGACGCGGGCGAGTTGGATCGCCCCTCGCTGGCGCGTTTCACGCGCGCCGATGCCATGCAAGGCGCCATGGTAGGCAAGGTTCTGCGCGACGCTGAGGTCGGGATCAAGCGTGCGCTGCTGAAACACGACCCCGAGCAGCGCGAGAGCGGCGCCGCTATTGCGCGCGACGTCGCGGCCGAAAATGCGGACAGCTCCCGATCGGCTCACATAAAGGTGCGTAATCACCGAGAACAGCGTGCTCTTGCCCGCCCCGTTCAAGCCCAACAGCACGGTGAAACTGGCTGGGGCAATGTCAAAGCTCACCTCATCCAGCGCGATCCGGGCGCCATAGGCGTGCGATACCTTCTCGACCGAAAGCGCGCTGACGGCCGCCTTCGGCATTACGTCGGCGACGACAGTCATTGCTTCGAGATCGCGACGCCCCAAGGAAACGAACCGACGGGAATCGATTTGATCACCTTCAGCGCGGCCACATCGATGACCGAGACGTCGTTCGAAACGCCATTAGTCGACAATAGATACTTGCCATCGGGCGTCAGAGCCAATTGCCAGACACGTTGGCCAACCAACAAATATTTGAGCACCTTTTTGGTCGCCGCGTCGATCACCGCGACTCGATTGGCTGGACCTGTCGCGACGAACGCCAGTTTGCCGTCGGCGCTGAAGCGAATGCCAACGGGTTGGATCTGCTCCTTCGCGAGTCCTGGCACATCGAACGTGATGGTATGCGTGATGACGTGCTTGACCGGATCGATGACGCTGACCGTTCCCCCGACCTCGGACGACACCCACAGCTCCGATCCGTCCTTGTTGTACTCGGCGTAGCGCGGACGGGGAGGCACGAGAATGTTGGCCACGATCTTCTTGTTCCGCCAGTCGATGAGGTGAGCCATGCTGGTGGTTTCTGATGTGTTGACGACAATGGAGCCATCTGGGCTGACCGCCACGCCTTCAGGTTCGACACCAACCGGAAATTCACTGACCACCTTGCGGGTGGCGATGTCGATTGCGGTCAACAGCGCGTCGTTTTCGTTGGCGACGAAAAGGAGTTTCCCATCCGGGCTCACGCGCAATTGCTCGGGATCGGGGCCGGAGGGCAATTCGCCGACCTCCTTCAGGGTCTTTGTGTCAATAATTGCGATCGTATCATCGTCGCCGAGGCAAACGAACATCAGCGCATCGTCCTTGCTGAGCGCTATGCCGCGTGGCCTTTGGCCGGTCTTGGCGGTGCGGGTGACCTCGAGTTTGTCGACGTCGATCACCGAGATCGAATTGCCCTTCTCATTGGTGATATAAGCGGTGACCGCCGCGGCGGGGCTGGAAAGGACGCCCAGGCTGGCCAAAAGGATCAGGACGGTGAAGCCGGGCGCAACACGCTTTATTGCAGTTTGCATTTGGTCTCCGGCCTATCGAAGCCGAGGGTGTCGAGTTGCGACGTCTGATGCAGGAAGCCTTCCTGCGGCGAAACCGACACGGTGCCTTGTCCGTCGGTGAGCAGGATTGGCTGACGCAACTGTTGGTTCCAGTCGCGCACCGTGAGCTTCTGTCCCTTGAACGCGCCGAGCGCGAAGCCCGGCGACACAATATCGTCGTGGATCGTCTTGGGGTCGGCGGATCTGGTGTGCGCGACCGCGTCGCCGATCAGGCGCATGGCGACCCAGGCCTGGTTGTCGCGGGCATTCATGCCCCGCTTGAACGTGCGCTGAAAGCGGTTCTGCAGCTGAACAGCGCCCCAGAACTCGTGCGAAGGGTCCCAGCTCACCGGCCGCAACCCTGCCGAACCTACGACGGGTCGGGGCTCCCAGGTGCGATAGGGCAGATAGCCGGCGAAGACATCGTTTTCGTCGGCTGCGACCAGCACGTCGTAATCAGGAGCGTTTTGGGTGAAGACAGGCATCTGCCGCTGAACCTGAACGCTGCCGGAATCCGAGCGCCGGCCACCGCCCGTGTCCTGGTACACGCGCTCCTCGACGATTTTCGCGCCGAATTTCTTCGCCGATCGCCGATAAGCCTCGGCGAGCAGTTGGTCCTCCGGATGCGATCCGACCACCAGGAGCCAGCGCCTCCACTGCTTCCAGATCAGATATTGCGCGAGCCCATCGGTAAGCATCGATCGAGTCGGGCTGACGTGGATCACATTGGCGCGGCAGTCCTCCTCGCGCAGACGATCGTCCGGGGCGCCGGCATTGAAGACGAGCGCGCCAGAGGCGCGCGCGGCGTCGGCCACGGCGAGAACTTCCGTAGCAGGGAGGTCGACGATGAAAAAGCGCACGCCGTCGCCGAGCATGCCCTTTAGCGCCGCGATCGGGTCCTCGCCAGGCGTGAGCTTGGCGTCGACGATCGAGAAGGATTGATCGAGAAAGCGGCCGGTCGTGTTGTTGTCGTCCATCGCCATACGCACGCCAGCGACGAAGTCATCCGTGGGAGGGATATCGAGGATCGAAATTGTTTCGCGCGAGTGCGCTTCGCGAATGACCCCGACTTTGACTGCGAGGGGGTCAGCGGCTGCGGACTGGCTGAGCGCCGCGCATAAAGCGAAAGCGGCAACGAAAAGGGCGCAAAGCGCCTTCAATTCACGATCGCCGAAGGCCACACGGGACGAGAGCTTAAACTTTGTTTGAGACGTGAACATTTCCGCGGGGCAAATCCTTTCATCGAAGCGGCTTGCAGAGGCTAACCCTGGCGCGTCACCGTTTCGAGGCAGGCGATCGTCAAACACTTCCTTCGGGCGAGAAGCCCCCGCGGCCCCCGGCCTCATCCGTAGGTCTGTTCAATCACAATTCTGTCGTGCCTGCTTGGCGGCTCGTCGAGGCGTCAATGGCCGGCGGAGAGACCGCCGGCGTAGCTGGACTCGACGCCATGGAGATTAGCTCGTCCACCTGCTCTGTGGCTTGCCTGGCAGCCTTCACTCCAGGTTCGTCCGCCTTCCAGAGGCGCGCAGGGTGGCCGACTATCACATCTCCGCGGACAGATAAGCCGTGACTTCCATGCCAGCGCAAACTTCGACAACTACGGGCACATTCCAAGCCATGGATTCCAACTCCTCGAGTTTCTCTCCTCGTGGGCCATCCTGATCCCACCGGGCCATACGTAGCATCGCGCGCTGGCGGCGTCACGTGTTTTGAACGGCTGATCAGTGGCCCATGAAGCGGCGCGGAGTTGCGGCAAAAACACGCTTGCGGAACTGAAATGCCTGAGCGGCGTTCACACAAACCGACACCCTATCCCTCAAACGGTACAATTGCTAAGTCATGATCTCCGCGACGGCTCGTTTCGCGGCGGAACAGGCTTAGGATACCCAGATCTGGGAGGACAATGTGAAGCTGTTGTGTTTTTCGCTTGCGGGGGCGGCGTTCCTTGCTTCCATCGGCGCCGCGGCGGCGCAGGACGCTGCAGCTGGCGAGAAAGTCTTCGCTAAGTGCAAGATCTGTCATCAGATCGGCGAGGGAGCGAAGAACATGGTCGGCCCAGTCCTCAACGGTGTCGTCGGCCGGCATTCGGGCATCTATCCCGGCTATCATTATACCGACGCCAATAAGAATTCAGGCATCACTTGGGATGAGGCGAATCTCAAGGAATACCTGCGAGATCCGAAGGCGAAGGTTCCAGGAACCAAGATGGTTTTCCCGGGCCTCAAGTCCGACGACGACATCGCCAATGTCATCGCTTACCTCAAGCAGTTCGGTCCCGACGGCAAGAAGATCTAACGGGCGGGCCGGGGCGGCTTCACATCGCCTGCAAATCGGCGGCAACGATTTGCCGCTCGTGCAACGCGGTCGCGATCAGCGCGCCGCGGACGCCCGCGCCTTTGAGCGCCGCAAGATCAGCCGCGTTGCGAACGCCTCCCGCGGCATAAATTTCACGCCCGCCGGCGATTGA
>DATCEJ010000623.1:0-6705 GCA_036510135.1 Roseiarcus sp.
TAGCGGCCGGAACGCGAATCCTCGGCACCATACCCGAGAGCGGCGAATACAATGCGCTTCTGCCGACGGACGCCTTGTGCGAGGTATCGCTCGACGGTTCGGATCTGGCTGAGCGTCTCGATCGAGATCGAGAAAATCCGGACAATCAACGTGCCGTAGACGCCGCCATGACCCTGGTGCGCGAACATCATTCCTGGCGCAGGCGCGGAGAGCAGATCTACAAGTTTCTCGAGCAAGGCGGTCCCTTGGATCTCAATCTTATGCCGCAAGCGCGGAACAGCGCCGAGATCGCGGCGGCCTTGATCTCCTGATGGCTGCCGCGCGCGGTTGGCGCAACCTGTCTGTCCTGAGGCGCGTCGGCAACTGCGACCGGGACGTCATACTGCGTCCATCGCGCCACATTCCAAACCGATCCGTCCCCCCCGACGCGAAAGTCCAAACGTCTTGAGGCGGCGTAGGCCGACCAAGCTTAGGGGTCGCCCTATCGCCGAATCACGATCAGCGAATTGTCTCGTAGGCCGTTTTCGGGACGCAGTAAGTTTACGTAGTCCGCCTGTACGCCCCGCTCCATGAAATACCGCCTGAATCTATTCATATTTGGCATCGCGACGTCCTCGATAACGTAGAGGCCGCCGGGGCGGACCCTGTCGAACGAGTGTTCGAACAAGCATCGACCGCCGTCGAACGTATGAAGCCCGTCGTCCACAACCAGATCGAAGTCGGTAACACCGATGCTGCTCCACATGACCGCGATCGCTTTGGGATCAAGCTGGTCGACATAGTAGGTCCGAATGCGATCTTCGTCGAACAGCACGTCACGGTCGATATCCGCTCCGAAGATCTTGCTGTTCGGGAAATAATCACGCCAAGCCCGCAACGACGCTCCAGGGCGCCCATTCGAGAGCATGCTTCCCTGGAAGTCCGGATTGTTGGTGCCCAAGCCGCACTCAAAGACGCGCTGAACCGAGGATCGACAATGATCAAACAGCCGCGAGTAAAAGTCGGTGTAAGTATGGGCCGCCCATTTATAAGGATGACCCGTGGTGCTCACTTGACCCTTGTCGGATCCATATCGGTCGCAAAGTTCTGCAAGTAGAGTACCTTTTCCCTTCTCATAGTGAACTATGAAACGATAATCGAGATCCTTATTAAGGGTTCGTTCTAGCGTAATGACATGAAAGGCTCTAAGAAGCGTGCCGCCCAAAAAACGCTTGTCGAGCCTCATAATTCCATTTTTAGCCAACATTCGCGCGTCCTCCAGCAGTCACGCAACGACGCGAGCCACGCCCTAAAATCTATTGGCCTCGCCCTTCGAATAGAAAACCGATAGAAAACCGAAAGCGACCGCCGCACCGTCAGGCGGCCAGCATTGCCCGTTCAAATAGGGATCAAGCTTCGCTTTTGGTGGATCATAGCGAAACGAATATTTTCTGTCCATTCCGAAGCCTGTATCATTAAGGCCTGGCTTACGGCCTCACCGTTCCGGCTCTTGGCTCTTACCCCCTCGATCGTGCCCGACGGCTTGCTAGCCCGCATTTCTCACGCGGCTAGGCGCATCCCGGCCTAGAATCAGCTAAACTTGTTTTGCGATCAACGAGTTATGCCGATTCGAGGGAAGTCCCCGATGCAGACGGAGTGTAGCCCGGCGGAGATGGGGTTTGGAAGAGCCGGCGGCCGGCGCATTGTGGCTAACTTCGACGGCGGCATGGTGTCGTCGGACGCGGGGGCGTTGCTGCTGGGCGAGACGGACAAGGCGATCAAGTTGACGGATCGGTTTGCGGCTTGCTTTGGCGACCGCCGCAGGCCGCTTTTCACCGTGCATGCGCTGAACGCTCTTGTCGCGCAGCGTGTCTTTGGCCTGGCGCTCGGCTACGAGGATCTCAACGATCACGACGCGCTTCGCCGCGATCCCGTTCTGGGCGTGCTCGTGGGCAAGTTCGAGCGCGATGGCAACGCGCCTTCGCCATTGGCGGGCAAGAGCACGCTGAACCGTCTGGAGCACGCGCCGGGCCAGGGCAAGGCGCCGCGCTATCACAAGATCAGCCACGACGGCTCGGCGATTGATCGGCTGTTCGTCGATCTGTTTCTTGACGCGCACGCGAAAGCGCCACGCAGGCTCACGCTTGATCTGGATGCAACCGACGATCCTCTGCACGGCCATCAGGAGGGGCGGTTCTTTCACGGCTATTATGGTGGTTATTGCTATCTTCCGCTCTACGTTTTCTGCGGCCGGCATCTTCTGGCGGCCAAGCTGCGCCGCTCCAACATTGACGCCAGCGCCGGAGCAGAAGCGGAAATGGCGCGCATTGTGGAGCAAATCCGCGCGCGCTGGCCGCAGGTGAAGATTCTCCTGCGCGCCGACTCGGGCTTTTGCCGCGAGACGTTGATGGCCTGGTGCGAGGCCAACAAGGTCGACTATCTCTTCGGCTTGGCGCGCAACGCGCGATTGGAGGCGCGCCTGGCAGAGGCCCTGAGCGAGGCCGAGCGCTTATCGCAAGCCGACGCGGGCCAGCCGGCGCGGGTGTTCCGTGACTTTGACTGGTCGACGAAGGAGAGTTGGTCGCGCCGGCGACGGGTGATCGGCAAGGCCGAATGGACGCGCGGTGAGGCCAATCCACGCTTTATCGTCACCTCGCTGAAGCCCGACGCTTGGCGCGCCAGGCCACTCTACGAAGAGCTCTATTGCGCGCGCGGCGAGATGGAGAACCGGATCAAGGAATGCCAGGGCGACCTCTTCGCCGACCGCACCTCGACAGCCACGATGCGAGCCAATCAACTGCGGCTGTGGTTCGCCTCGATGGCCTATGTTCTCCTTTGCGCGCTGCGCCGCATCGGCCTGGCCCACACTCTTTTCGCCAACGCGACCTGCGGCACGATCCGGCTGAAGCTTCTGAAGGTCGGCGCACTGATAAAAATCAGTGCGCGGCGCGTCAAGATCGCCTTTGCTTCAGCATGTCCGCATGCCGACGCTTGGCGCCTGGCCGCCGCCAGGCTCGCCCACGCCCGCGGCTCGCCGGCCTGATGCGCCACGCCGCAGCGCGAGAATATGCGGTAAAACCCTCGGCCCACCGGAGAGCCATTCCTATCCACTCGCGAAAATCGCAGCGCGTCCCGCGCCACCCACAGCCATGCGCAGATCAACGCCACACTCAAATCGCGCCAAAATCAGCGCGTCATTGCAGAGTTGCGTGAGAAATCCGGGCTAGCCCAGTAACACGCTATACGGGTGTATGACGTTGCGTCAACCATTTTACATGCTGGAATGCGGGCTCGATCCGACAGGCCATTGGCCTTCGAAGGACCGGCTCGTCTGAAACGCCCGCGCTTTTCACGCGCGCTCAGGATGAGGCCACCGCCCTCACTCGTCGTGCACCTCGCCGCGGCCGACGTCGCCGCGCGCGACTTCTCCGTCGGTCAGATTTGGGAAGCGGTTCGAGGTGAACCGGATGACAAGGACTGCAAGGGCGAGGGTGAGAATGGCGCTCGCGAGAATGAGAACGCCAATATCCGCGACCTCTTCATGCTGGACAAAGCCGATCAGATGCCGCGTCAGCGCGGTGATGCCGACATAGAGCAGGAACCGCACCGGCATGTGATTGGTGCGGAAATAAATCCCGACCATCGAGCCGATCTCGAGATAGATGAACAGAAGCAGCAGGTCCTCGATCGAGGCGCTGCCCTTTTCGACCATGGCGCGGAACGCCACAGCGCCGGCCCAGACGGTCGCGCCGCCGATCGCAAAGAGCGCGAGAATGTGGAAGCCGTCGGTCAGCAACCGGCCGAGGGGATCGACGAACGACAGCATCCATCGGTCGAGGTCTTTCGCGTGGTTTTTCCGGTCCGCCATGACGCCGCCCCTTCGTCGCGCGCTCCCGAACGCATCCGATGTTGGGCACGAGCAAAAGCCCGATCAGCTTATGCGCTCAAACGACCGCGCGCCAACGCACGACGAAAGACGAGCCGTGTCACGCCGAGCCGCCGGCGCCCGCGGCCCAATCGAGCCCCTGTTCGAGCCGGTCGTTGCCCCAGAACACTTCGCCGTCTGCGGTCACGAGACACGGCGCGCCGATGATTCCGATCTCCGTCGCACGGGCGCACTCGGCCTTGAGCCGCGCCTTGTTGGCATGGCCCTGGGCGCGTTCAAACGTCGCAATGGGCTCGACGCCGCATTCTTCCAGCAACGCGCTCAAGGTTGCGCGCTCGCCGATCGGCAAGCCCCGACCGAATTCGGCGGTAAAGACGCGGCGCGAGAAATCGGAACGCGGGTCGCCTTCAAGCGCGAGCGCCACCCGCGCGGCGAGCAGGCTCGGCTGCGGAAACGGCTCGGGACGCTTGAGCGGGACGCCCATCGCGCCGCACGTGCGCTCGAGGTCGCGCCACATATAGCGGCCCTTGGCGGGATAGACGTTGAACGGCGAGTCGCGCCAGCCTTGCGCGAAGAAGATCGGCCCAAGCAGGAACGGCCGCCAGGCGAGGGTCACGCCGCGCTCATCGGCGAGCGCGGCGACGCGAAGCGCGGCCGGATAGGAATAGGTGCTCGCGAACTCGTACCAGAACTGGGCGCTCGGCAAACGCGTCTCCTTGAAGACGGCTCGAGTTTGTCATGCGGGCCGGCGCGGCGGAAGCGACCTGGCCGTGGACCACAAAAAAACCGCCCCATCTGTGGAGATGGGGCGGCTCATTCCGCGTGGAGCGTTCGTCGAAAGATTTAGTTCTTCGGCGCGTCGGCCGGGGCCGCAGGCGCGGCGTCATCCGCCGCCGGCTTCTTCATTTTTTTGGCCATATGCTTTTTGGCCATATGCTTCTTGGGGGCCTTTTTCATCGAGTCCGCGGGCGCCGCCGTGTCGGAGGCCGCGGGAGCGGCGCCGGCAGGAGCCGCGTCGGTCTGGGCGATCGCGGCGAGAGGCGCAAAAACGATCGCGGCGCTGATCCCGATGGCGGTCAATGTCTTCATCATTCTACATTCTCCGTTGTTCGACTCTTGGCCGTTGGCGGGCGAGGCAATGCGCCCCTTCAGATGAATTGGCGATGAATATTGAGTGGCGGGAATGGGGCGCCCCAACAGGTTTGACGTAGGTAAGAGCGGTCCGTATGAACCGTAGGACGCCATGTCCCATAACACTTTTGGACACCTCTTCCGCGTCACCACCTTTGGCGAGAGCCACGGGCCCGGAATCGGGTGCGTGGTCGACGGCTGTCCGCCGCGCATTCCCCTGGAGGTCGGTGACATTCAGGCCGAGCTCGATCGGCGGCGGCCTGGAACCTCGCGCTTCACCACGCAACGTCGCGAACCGGACGAGGCGCGCATTCTCTCTGGCGTGATGAACGACGACGCGACGGGCCGACAGGTGACGACCGGAACGCCAATCGGCGTGTTCATCGACAATGTCGATCAGCGCTCGAAGGACTATAGCGACATCAAGGACAAGTACCGTCCCGGCCACGCCGATTACACGTATGAAGCGAAGTACGGCATCCGCGACTATCGCGGCGGCGGAAGGTCTTCGGCGCGCGAGACAGCCGCGCGCGTCATAGCCGGCGCGATCGCACGCAAGGTGACGCCCGGCGTGCTCGTTCGCGGCGCGCTGGTGCAGATGGGCAAATTGAAGATTGATCGAAGCCGCTGGGACTGGGACGAAGTTGGCCGCAACCCGTTCTTCTCGCCCGACGCGCAAGCGGCTGAGCGATTCGCCGACTATCTCGATGAAGTGCGCAAGGCGGGCTCTTCGGTCGGCGCCGTGATCGAGGTTGCCGCTGAAGGGGTTCCGGCAGGGTGGGGCGCGCCGATCTACGGCAAGCTCGACGCCGAACTCGCGGCGGCGCTGATGGGAATCAACGCCGTCAAAGGCGTGGAGATCGGCGATGGTTTCGCGGCGGCGGAACTCTCCGGCGAGCAGAACGCCGACGAAATGCGCCAGAGCAATGACGGGCGGCCACGCTTTCTGTCCAACCACGCGGGCGGCGTTCTTGGCGGCATCTCGACCGGACAGGCGGTCGTCGCGCGCTTCGCGGTCAAGCCGACGTCCTCGATCCTTGCGCCTCGCCGCACGATCACCCGCGCGAGCGAAGAGACAGAGGTCGTCACCAAAGGCCGCCACGATCCGTGCGTCGGCATACGCGCGGTGCCCGTCGGTGAAGCGATGGTCGCCTGCGTGCTGGCGGATGCTTATCTGCGGCATCGGGGACAGGTGGGCGGATAAGGCCACGCGTTGGGACATAGGCGGCCAGCGCGGGTTGAAACTAGGCCGAACCCGATCGTCATTGCGAGCGGACCGAAGCAATCCGGGAGTCGTCGAGCGCCCTACGGCCCCTGGATTGCTTCGTCGCTGCGCTCCTCGCAATGACGCCGACGATTGCCCGCTGCGAAAAAGCTCATCATCATGTCACGGCGCGTCGCGATCCAATTCCAACGCAAGAACCGGAGTGTGGCCTGGCGCTGCGATGGGTAGTCGTTCGCTTGAGGATCAGCGAGCGACTTCGATGATCCTCCGACAAGAACGAGAGGATCCATTCCATGAGCAAGCAGGACGACAACAAGGCTGTGGTAGGCCGCTGGTTCACCGAATTCTGGGGCAAGGACGTCAATCTCGCAGTCGTCGACGAGATCGCCGCTCCGGACATGCTCTTGAAATATTCCCTCCACGCGCCTCGCCGTGGCCGCGACGACATCAAGGCGTTCATGACCGACTTCCGCGCCGCGTTTCC
>DATCEJ010000624.1:0-2505 GCA_036510135.1 Roseiarcus sp.
CTTCCTCGTAATTGTTTGGGGGCGGATGGCACGCTCGACAATGTTGGAGTCGATCTCGACGCGCCCGTCTTCGAGAAACAGCAGCAGCTTGGCGCGATGGGATCGCGCGTAGCGGATCGCCTCGGCGAGTTTCGACTTGCCGGAGATGCGCGGCAGTTCGCGCTCCCACAGGTCGAACAGCGCCTGAACGATGTTGACCGAGGCCGCTCGTCGCGCCGCCAGCCGCGCCTCAGGCGACTGCCCTCGCACATCGTCCTCGACCGCCCACAGCATTTTCATCTGCTCGACCGTCGCGCTCGCCACGAGCGACTCGCCGTTGGCGTGCAGGTCGAAGAACCGGCGGCGCAGATGAGCCCAACATCCGGCCAGACGCAGGCCGTTGGCGTGCGGACCGCCCGCGAGCTTACGATATCCCGAATAACCGTCGCATTGCAGGATGCCCCGATAGGCGCCGAGATGGCGCACTGCGCAGTCGCCGGAGCGGCTGTCTTCGAACCGATAGGCGACCATCGGCGGCCCCGCGCGACCGAACGGTCGGTCATCCCTCGCGTAGGCCCATAACCAAGCGGTCTTGGTTTTGCCGGCCCCGGGATCCAGGGTCGGCAGCGTCGTCTCGTCGGCGAAGATGCGTTCGCCTTCACGGATGCGCGCGAGCACATGAGCGGCCAGCGGCTCGAAGTGGAACCCGACCGCGCCCATCCAATTGGCCATCAACGAGCGCCCCAATTCGACGCCGTCGCGGGCGTAGATGGCTTCCTGGCGATAGAGCGGCAGCCCGTCGGCGTATTTGGAGACAGCGACCTGCGCGAGCAGCGCCTCGGTCGGCAGGCCGGCCTCGACGATGTGCTCGGGCGCCGGCGCTTGCAGGATCGCGTCCGGCCCCTTGTAGGCGTATTTGGGCCGGATCGTCACGATGAGCCGGAACCGCGCGCGTATGACGTCGAGCCGGATGCTCTCGTCCTGGCCGATCCTGACCCGTTCCTTGTCCTGCAAGCCCGCCGGAACCTCCGGCTCCACGACCTCTTCAATGCGCTCCAGATGCGAGGGAAACCGGGGCTTGTCGCCAGGCGTCTTGCGCGACTGGCTTTTCGTCTTCGCCTCCAGCCGCGCGGCGATCGCCTCAAGGCCGGTCTCGACCTCTTCGAAGGCGAAGCTCTGCTGTTCGGCCTCGTCGGCGCCGAGCTTCTCGGAACGTTTGCCAAAGCGCCCGCGCTTAAGCGTCTTCAGGATCGAGGTTAGCCGCGCGATCTCGGCTTTGGCCATAGCGTTCGTTTGGGAAAGATCGCTGACTTCGGCCTTCAATCGCAGAACATCGCTGCGGGCGGCCTCGGCTTCAGCCCCGGAACGGTCGGCGCGAGCCAAGATGGCGAACGTCAACGCCTTCAGTTCTTCGAAGTCTTCGGGAAGCTCGCCGGGGTGTTCGGGCATGCTTCGATTGCTAGCATATTCGTTGACGAAAGTCCCGCGTTTTCATAGGACTCCAAGCGCTTTTTACTTCATCCGGCGCTCTGCGGGGCCCCAATTTCCACCGCACGAATACGTTTCCAGTCAAGCCCCTCAACCAGCGCGGAAAGTTGCACGTAGCTCAAACGGATCTCGAAGCTGCCCGGCGACGGCCAGCAAAAATGCGAACGCTCCAAGCGCTTGGCGAACAAACAAAGACCTGACCCGTCCCACCAGACGATCTTAATTCTGTCCGCTCTTTTTGATCTGAAGACGTACAAGGAGCCGTCGAACGGATCGGCGCCGGCGTCGCGCACCAAGGCCACCAGGCCTTCCGGCCCTTTGCGAAAATCAACCGCCCCTGCTCGCAGCATAACTCGCGCGCCGGACGGGATCATGCCTCGCGCACCGCGCGCAGCACCCGGCGCAGATCGTCCTCCGCAATGTCCGTGGTCACGCGAACCACCGCTCCGGCGATCTCGATCTCCACCCGCCGTGTCTTCGTCGCGCTCGGCTCCGCAGACGCCCTGCCGGCGACGTTTGCCTTTGCCGCCTTGCGAGCCGCAGCGCCCCGCCACCTGAAAAGCTGCGACGGCGTGATCTCCAGCGAGCGCGCCAGCGCGGAGATGTTGGCCCCAGACGCAAGCGATGCGGCGATAGCCCGGTCCTTGAACTCGTCCGACCACCGCCGTCGCTCGCCCACCGGCGCGCCTTCCAGCCGTTCGGCGCGAACCTCTATGAACTGGTTCGGACTAGTTCTGCGCATAGGCGTAGACATAGAGCTTGCTGGTCATGACCAAGCTCTACCACTCGCTCAGTACGCGCCGCCAGAACGGCCCCTAAAAGGCGCTTACATTATATAATTGTTTTCGCCGTAGCTCAGTATCGTGCCTGTAGCATGTCTGCAGCACGCGATGGGTCAGGGATGCGCCGGTCGGATGCCCTTCAGGGGATTCGTGTGATCAAGTTCGCGAGCTTTTTGAGCCGTTACGAAGCGGCGGTTTTGAACCAGTTGGAGGCTGGGCCGCTATCGGTCGATTTATCATTTCCATATTCTCAAAT
>DATCEJ010000625.1:0-9199 GCA_036510135.1 Roseiarcus sp.
ACCTTCTTGCCCCGGATCAGCTGGGCGACAAGGTTGAGCTTCTGCGGGCTGACACGCAGCATGCGCGTCGTCGCCTTGGCTTCGTTCTCCGCCTGACGGCGCGGGTTGGACGGCTTGGACATCGATTAGGCCCTCTTGGCCTTCTTGTCGGCGGAATGGCCGTGAAAAGTGCGGGTCGGGGCGAATTCCCCAAACTTGTGGCCGATCATCTCTTCCGACACCATGACCGGTATGTGCTTGTGGCCGTTGTAGACGCCGAATGTCAGGCCCACGAACTGCGGCAGAATCGTCGAGCGCCGGCTCCAGATCTTGATGACGTCGGAGCGGCCCGACCCACGCGCGACATCGGCCTTCTTGAGCATATAACCGTCCACGAACGGACCCTTCCAGATCGATCGCGTCATGGCTCAGCCTCTCTTCTTGCGCACATGGCGCGATGCGACGATGAATTTGTCAGTCGCCTTGTTCGACCGGGTCTTCTTGCCCTTGGTCGGCTTGCCCCACGGGCTGACGGGATGGCGGCCGCCCGAGGACTTGCCTTCGCCGCCGCCGTGCGGATGGTCGACGGGGTTCATGACGACGCCGCGATTGTGCGGGCGACGTCCAAGCCAGCGACTGCGCCCGGCCTTGGCGATCGACGTATTCATGTGATCGGGGTTCGACACCGCGCCGACCGAGGCGAAGCACTGGCCATGAATGAGCCGCTGCTCGCCAGAGCTGAGGCGCAGCGAAACATAGCCCTGATCGCGGCTGACGATCTGAGCGTACGTGCCGGCGGAGCGAGCGATCGCGCCGCCCTTGCCGATCTTCATCTCGACATTGTGGACGATCGTGCCCACGGGAATATTGGCGAGCGGCATCGCGTTGCCGGGCTTTACGTCGACCTGGACGCCGGCGACCACTTCGTCGCCAACCGACAGACGCTGAGGCGCGATGATGTAGGCCTGCTCGCCGTCTGGATATTTGATCAGCGCGATGAAGCTCGTGCGGTTGGGATCGTATTCGAGCCGCTCGACCTTGCCCGCGACATCGAGCTTGCGCCGCTTGAAGTCGACAATGCGATAGGTTTGTTTGTGACCGCCGCCGCGGAAGCGCACCGTGGTTCGGCCAGAGTTGTTGCGCCCACCCTTCTCGGACTTGCCAACCGTCAGCGCCTTCACCGGCTTGCCCTTGTGGAGCCCGCTGCGGTCGACGATGACGAGCTGTCGAAGGCTCGGGGTGGTCGGCTTAAATGTCTTGAGCGCCATGATTCTCGCTCCTCACAGACCGGTGGTCATGTCGATGCGATGGCCGTCGGCAAGTGTGACGATCGCTTTCTTCATGTCCTGCTGGCGTCCGCGAACGCCTCGAAACGCCTTGTTCTTGCCTTTGCGCAGCAGCGTATTGACCGCCGTCACCTTGACGTCGAACAATTTCTCGATCGCCGCCTTGATCTGAGGCTTGGTCGCGTTGCGCGCGACCTTGAACACAAACTGGTTGTTCTCGGAGGCGATCGTCGCCTTCTCCGTGATCACCGGAGCGACGATCGCGTCGTAGTGGCGTACGTCCTTGATCATTTGAACCGCGCCTCCAGCGCCTCAACAGCGGCCCTGGTCAGGACCAGCTTCTCGCGCCGCATGATGTCGTAGACATTGACGCCCTGAACCGGCAGCACGTCGATCTGCGGCAGGTTGCGCGCGGCGACGGCGAACTTCGCCTGCGGCTCGGCCCCGTCGATGATGAGCGCATTCTTCAGCGCCGTCTTTTCGAACGACGCGCGCAGCATCTTTGTCTTGCCCTCTTCAATCTGGGCGCTTTCCCAGACCACGAGACCGCCGGCGCGGACCTTGGCCGAAAGCGCGTGCCGCAGCGCCAGCGCCCGCACCTTCTTCGGCAAGTCATGCTCGTGGCTGCGCACCACCGGGCCCATGGCGCGTCCGCCGCCGCGGAACTGCGGCACGCGCGCCGAGCCGTGACGGGCCCCGCCCGTGCCCTTCTGCTTGTACATCTTCTTGCCGGTGCGATGGATCTCAGCGCGCCCCAGCGTCTTGTGCGTGCCAGCCTGGCGCTTGGCGAGTTGCCAGCGCACCATGCGCGCGATCAGATCGGTGCGCGGCTCAAGCCCGAACACAGCATCGCTGAGCTCCAGCGAGCCGGCGGCCGAGCCGTCGATCGACGTCATGTCGAATTTCATGGCGTCACTCTCCCTTTGGCGCTTCGGCCGATGGGGCGCCAGCGCCCCCTTCGGCGTGAACGCGGAACTTGCCGGGCAGCGGCGCATCCTTCGGTAACGGCTTCTTCACCGCATCGCGCACCGAAATCCATCCCCCGGCGTGCCCCGGCACCGCGCCCTCGACCAGAATGAGGCCGCGCTCCGGGTCCGTGCGGACGACGCGCAGGTTCTGCGTCGTCACGCGATCCGTTCCCATATGCCCGGCCATCTTCTTGTTCTTCCAGGTCTTGCCCGGATCCTGACGGCCACCGGTCGAGCCATGCGAACGATGCGAGACCGAAACGCCGTGGGTCGCGCGCAGACCGCGGAAGTTCCAGCGCTTCATCGGGCCAGCGAAACCCTTGCCGATCGTCACGCCAGTGACATCGACATATTGTCCAACGGCGAAGTGGTCGGCGGTGATTTCCGCTCCGACCGGGATCATCTTGTCCTCTTCGACGCGGAACTCGGCGAGGCGCATTTTCGGCTCGACATGGGCGACGGCGAAACGGCCGCGCTCGGCCTTCGACACGTTCTTCACCTTGGCCTTGCCGACGCCGAGTTGAAGCGCGGTATAGCCGTTCTTTTCCTGGGTGCGATGCGCGACCACCTGGCAGCTCTCGACCTGGAGAACGGTGACCGGCACATGGTCCCCTGCGTCGGTGAAGACGCGGGACATGCCCAGCTTCTTTGCGATAATGCCTGAACGCATTGGCGTTTATCCTTCGTGAGCGTCTTTGAAAAGATTCAGAGCCGCTCGCCAAATCCCCTTACAGCTTGATTTCGACGTCGACGCCGGCGGCCAGATCGAGCTTCATCAGCGCATCGACCGTCTGCGGCGTCGGGTCGACGATGTCGAGCACCCGCTTGTGCGTGCGAATTTCGAACTGCTCGCGCGACTTCTTATCAACGTGCGGCGATCGGTTGACAGTGAACTTCTCGATCCGGGTCGGCAGGGGAATCGGACCGCGGACCCGAGCGCCGGTGCGCTTGGCCGTGGACACGATCTCCTTCGTCGAAGCGTCGAGCACGCGGTGATCGAACGCTTTCAGACGGATGCGGATGTTTTGCGTGTTCATGTGTCAAATCCCTGTCCGCCGGGGGGCGGCGGAGTGTGAACCCCGCCTGACCCCTGGCCGCAACGCCTCACTCGGTAATCGAAACGACGACGCCCGAGCCGACTGTCCGGCCGCCCTCGCGGATGGCGAAGCGAAGCTTCTCCTCCATCGCGATCGGAACGATCAGCGAGACGTCGATCGTCACATTGTCGCCCGGCATCACCATTTCGGTGCCCTGCGGCAACTCGACGATGCCGGTCACGTCGGTCGTACGGAAATAGAACTGCGGTCGGTAGTTGGTGAAGAACGGCGTATGCCGCCCGCCCTCTTCCTTGGTGAGGATGTAGGCCTCAGCCTTGAATTTGGTGTGCGGCTTGACCGTGCCTGGCTTGCACAAAACTTGGCCGCGCTCGACTTCCTCACGCTTCGTGCCACGCAGGAGGCAGCCGACGTTGTCGCCCGCCTCACCCTGATCGAGCAGCTTGCGAAACATTTCGACGCCGGTGACGGTGGTCTTGAGGGTGGGCTTGAGGCCGACGATCTCGACTTCCTCGCCGACCTTGATAATGCCGCGCTCGATACGGCCGGTGACGACGGTGCCGCGGCCCGAGATCGAGAACACGTCTTCGACTGGCATCAGGAACGGCTGATCCTTCGGGCGCTCCGGCTGCGGGATGTAGGCGTCGACAGCGTCCATCAGCTTGAGGATCGAGTCGTGCCCCATCTCAGGCGACTTGCCCTCAAGCGCCATCAGGGCCGAGCCCTTGACGATCGGAATGTCGTCGCCGGGGAACTCGTAGCGCGAAAGCAGCTCGCGGACCTCAAGCTCAACAAGCTCAAGCAGCTCCGGATCGTCGACCATGTCGACCTTGTTGAGATAGACGACGAGCGCCGGCACGCCAACCTGGCGAGCGAGAAGGATGTGCTCGCGGGTCTGCGGCATCGGACCGTCGGCAGCCGAGACGACCAGGATCGCGCCGTCCATCTGAGCGGCGCCGGTGATCATGTTCTTCACATAATCGGCGTGGCCAGGGCAATCGACGTGCGCATAGTGGCGCTTCTTGGTCTCGTACTCGACATGGGCCGTCGAGATCGTGATGCCGCGCGCCTTCTCTTCAGGCGCCTTGTCGATCTGGTCGTAGGCGGTAAAGGTCGCGCCGCCCGTCTCCGCGAGAACCTTGGTGATCGCAGCCGTCAACGACGTCTTGCCATGGTCGACATGGCCGATCGTGCCAATGTTGCAATGGGGCTTGTTACGCGCAAACTTTTCTTTGGCCATAGCCGGACTCCTTATCGTGGCCTTTTATTCTCAAGAGGCGGAACGCCGCCTCACTTGAATTTCTCGATGATCTCGGACGCGATGCTCGTCGGCACCTGCTCGTAGTGGTCGAATTGCATGGTGAAATTGGCTCGGCCCTGCGTGCCAGAACGCAGCTGATTGACGTAGCCGAACATGTTGGAGAGCGGCACCATCGCGTTGATGACGACCGCGTTGGCCCGCATGTCCTGCCCCTGGACCTGGCCGCGACGGGACAGAAGATCGCCCATCACGAAGCCGGTGTGCTCCTCGGGGGTGACGACCTCGACCTTCATGATCGGCTCGAGCAGAACCGAGCCGCCCTTCTGCAGGCCCTCGCGGAACGCCGCGCGGGAGGCGATTTCGAAGGCGAGCGCCGAGGAGTCGACGTCGTGGTAGGAACCGTCGATGAGCGTCGCCTTCACGTCGACAACGGGGAAGCCGGCGAGTACGCCCGCCCCCATGACGCTGTTGATGCCTTTTTCGACACCGGGAATATATTCCTTCGGCACCGAGCCGCCGATGATCTTGGATTCGAACGAAGAGCCCGCGCCGGGCTCCGCCGGCTCGAATACCAGAACGACTTTCGCGAACTGACCTGTGCCGCCCGTCTGCTTCTTGTGCGTATAGTTGATCTCGGTCTTCTTCGTCAGTCTCTCGCGATAGGCGACTTGTGGCGCGCCGATGCTCGCATCGACCTTGTAGGTGCGCCTCAGGATGTCGACTTTGATGTCGAGATGAAGTTCGCCCATTCCCTTGAGAATGGTCTGTCCGGATTCCTGATCGGTCGACACGCGGAAGGACGGGTCCTCGGCGGCAAGCTTTGCCAGCGCCACTCCGAGCTTCTCCTGATCGGCCTTCGACTTCGGCTCGATCGCGATCTCGATGACTGGCTCAGGGAACTCCATCTTCTCGAGGATGACCGGCTTCTGCATGTCGCAAAGCGTATCGCCTGTACGAGTATCCTTGAGCCCTGCGAGCGCGACGATGTCGCCAGCGTAAGCCTCTTTGATGTCCTCGCGGTTGTTGGCGTGCATGAGCAGCATGCGGCCAACACGCTCGCGCTTCTCCTTCGTCGAATTGAGAACCGTCGTGCCCGACTCGATCTTGCCAGAATAGACACGGCAGAAGGTGATCGTGCCGACGAAGGGGTCGTCCATGATCTTGAAGCCGAGCATCGAGAAGGGCTCGTTATCGTTCGGCATGCGGACGATTTCATTGCCTGTATCGACGTCGTGGCCCTTGATGCCGCCGCGGTCGACGGGCGAAGGCAGATAGTCGACGACCGCATCGAGCAGCGGCTGCACGCCCTTGTTCTTGAAGGCCGAGCCACAGAGGACCGGCACAAACGAAATCTGCTTTACCGCCTTGCGGATGCAGCGTTTCAGGGCGTCAATGTCGGGCTCTTTCCCATCGAGATAGGCGCTCATGACGTCGTCGTCCATCTCGACCGCGGCTTCGATCATGATGTGACGGTACTCGTCGGCCTTCGCCTTGAGGTCGGCCGGAATCTCTTCGTCATGATATTTGGCGCCGAGACCTTCGTCCTCCCAGATGACCGCCTTCATGCGCAGAAGGTCGATGATGCCCTTGAAGTTCGACTCGGAGCCGATCGGCAGCTGGATACAGATCGGGCGGCCGCCAACCTTGGTGTTGATCTCTTCGACGCAACGGGAAAAGTCAGCGCCGATCTTGTCCATCTTGTTGACGAACACGATGCGCGGCACGTTATATTTGTCGGCCTGACGCCAGACGGTCTCGGTCTGCGGCTCAACGCCCTGATTGCCGTCGAGGACGCATACCGCGCCGTCAAGTACGCGCAACGACCGCTCAACTTCGATGGTGAAGTCGACATGGCCGGGGGTGTCGATGATGTTGAGACGCTTGTCGTTCCAGAAGGTCGTCGTCGCGGCCGAGGTGATGGTGATGCCGCGCTCCTGCTCCTGCTCCATCCAGTCCATGGTTGCAGCGCCGTCGTGCACTTCGCCGATCTTATGCGACTTGCCGGAATAATAGAGGATGCGCTCTGTGGTCGTCGTCTTGCCAGCATCAATGTGGGCCATGATGCCGAAATTACGATAGTCCTCGATTGCGTGGCTGCGCGCCATAATGCTTGATCCCGTTGCCTGGCCGACCGCCGCTTACCAGCGGTAGTGGGCGAAGGCGCGGTTGGCTTCAGCCATCCGGTGCGTGTCCTCGCGCTTTTTGACCGCGGCGCCGCGATTGTTCGAGGCGTCGAGGAGTTCTGCCGACAGACGATCGACCATGGTCTTGTCGTTGCGGCCGCGCGCTGCAGTGATGATCCAGCGAATCGCCAGCGCCTGCCGGCGATCGGTGCGCACTTCGACCGGGACCTGGTAGGTCGCGCCGCCGACGCGCCGCGAACGAACCTCGACCGACGGCGCAACGTTCTCCAGGGCCTGCTTGAAGACAGCGAGCGGGTCGGTCTTGGCCTTGGACTCGACGCCGTCGAGCGCGCCATAGACGATCGCCTCGGCAACCGACTTCTTGCCCTCGTACATGATCGTGTTCATGAACTTCGCAACCACCACGTCGCCGTATTTGGCGTCCGGGATGATCTCGCGTTTCTCAGCGCTGTGTCGGCGTGACATCGCCTAACTCTCTCTTTTCGTCAGGACCGGCGGACCGGCCGTGAAATTGTTCTCGTCTGGATCCTCGGGTCTCGCTTGCGCTCGCCCGAGGACGACCCTCGCTTCGCTCAGGTCACTTCGGACGCTTGGCGCCGTATTTCGAACGGCGCTGCTTGCGGTCCTTGACACCCTGGGTGTCGAGCACGCCGCGCAGGATGTGATAGCGCACGCCGGGCAGATCCTTGACGCGGCCGCCGCGGATCATGACCACCGAATGCTCTTGCAGGTTATGCCCCTCGCCCGGGATATAGCCGATGACCTCAAAGCCGTTGGTCAGCCGCACCTTGGCGACCTTGCGGAGCGCCGAATTCGGCTTCTTCGGCGTCGTCGTATAGACGCGTGTGCACACGCCACGCTTCTGCGGGCTCGCCTGGAGATGGCGGGCCTTCTCGCGGTAGGTCTTCGGTTGCCGCGGCTTGCGGATCAATTGACTAATCGTCGGCATGTCGGCCCTAAGCTTCAGTTCCAAGACGTCCGGCGTTAACCGAACAGAAAATCCAATTCCAGCCGCTCGACTTCACGCGCAGCCAGCAAGGCGACAACGCACGAAACCAACAGCGCCCTTAAAGCCGCATAGGCTTTGGGCGCCGCCAAAAGCAGAGGATCACGGCCCGGAGACCGCGATCGTGCGAAACAGAACCGGCCCCTCAGGGCCGGTATGGCTCGTCATCGGTAGGATCGTCAGCGTTTAGAGCCGTTTGGTGTTCGACGCGTCGTCAAACACAGCGAAGCTCTACTGCCTGTCGAAAGTGCGCGGACCATATTCAAGCGGTTCCTGCGCGTCAACCCCTTTCACTGTCATAATCGGCAGCGACCCGAAAATTTGCGGCGCCGGCCCTCGCTCCTGAGCCGTTCACGAATTCGTGTTGACTCAGTCTATCTTTGTAGATAAAGAAAGGGCTCCCCAAAAAAGGGGAGGCCATAATGTTCCTTCATACTTTTCATATTGGGGGTTAACATGAAATCTCTTTTATTTGCGACGGCCGTTGCGTCACTCGCTCTCGCCACCGCCGCCAACGCGGCGTCGTTCACCTTCGGCAATCTGGTCATTACTCAGATCCGGCCGGAAAATCCCACGACGTTCGATAACCTTCCAACCGGACCAACCGGGTTCCTGGAGAATTCAACGGTGTGCGATTCCGCCTATTGCGGGCCGATTCAACTTTCGAGCGACGGCGGTGTCGCCAACGGAACAAGCAATCTCGCCGCCACGCCGGCTGGCGACACGAGTAACTATCTTTGGGGGGTGAACGGCGTGAATCCCCTCGGTTTCAATGGCGCTGAAGTCATCTTCAACCCCCCGAATGGGGAGATGGTCTTCCGAACTCATTCAATATCGACTGGGGCTCTATCGACGCGTTGATGACGAACCCGGATGGGTCGCCCCGTTACGACAACACGCTGAGTGTGCATACCCTGGCAAACACCGTGGACAGCGTCACCGGCTCAGAACTGGCGGCCGCCTTAGTCTTTGGCGTCAATGGATTCGGCAGTCAGACCAGCGCCAACGACAATCAGTGGTTCAACATACAAGACGCCGCCGGGCCGATTGTCTTCTTCACAGCCAGCTCAACGACCAACGCGTTCGAGTTCGACATGGGTTCGTCTGTGCCTGAGCCGTCGACCTGGGCGATGATGATGCTTGGTTTCGTCGGCCTGGGCTACGCCGCATTCCGCCGCGGCGCCAAGTCGCGCCCCCTCGTAGCATAGGTCCAGATCCGACATGAGCGCTGAAGGCCGCCTCCGGGCGGCCTTTCTCTTTGGCGCCGGCGAAACCCTTGTCGGCCGGCCGCGTGTGGGAGCGCCCTGCGCCGCCTGATTGGCCGCGTCCAACAGAAACAGCGCCGCCAAAACGCCTTAGACAACCATAGATGAGCCGGGATTGGACGTTAGCGACGATTGGAGCCATCGCGCCGCCAGCCGGAGCCGACGAAAAACATATGAAAGCGACGCGAAGGGAAATCCTGGCTCTTGCGGCGATCGGCACCCTCGGTCGGTGGCC
>DATCEJ010000626.1:0-8940 GCA_036510135.1 Roseiarcus sp.
CGGCTTTCGCGGGGCTAACCAGCCGCTTTGGCGCGAATGCTCATACCATCGATTGCCTTGAGGCAACGATCCGGGCCGCACTGACGCTCATTCGAGACACGGCGCCAGCGCCAGCGCGCCCCGCCTAGCACGCCCATTGCGCCAGATCGCACAAAACGCCCGCTTCGGGTCTCGAGATTGATCCGCTCGCCAAGCCGTACGGGATGTCTGTTATTTGTGTAGTTCCGTCGTTCACCCGCAGCGGAGCGGCTGCGGCAGCGAAAGGCTTTGGCCGCGGTTCCTTCTGGCCGACGCTCTGCCGCGCGGCCAGAGGCAGAAAGCGGAACCGGGGACGCTTGCCTATCGACTGGCGAAAGACCTGAGCAGGAGATACAAAAGTGGAAGGGCCATCATCTCGAGCTTCGCGTTACCGCTCTGACTTGATTAAATAAACTGGAGCGGGCGAAGGGATTCGAACCCTCGACCCCAACCTTGGCAAGGTTGTGCTCTACCCCTGAGCTACACCCGCGTCCTGATGGCGGCTCCGCCGCCGGCCGCGCTTATGACGCAATGATAACCAGAATGCAACACCCGCCCCTGTAGACCGTTTCGAATGAGGCTTGGGCCGCGCACGCGAGATTGATTTGAACCGACCATTTGTCCGTGCCAAGCGTGACGCGAAATGTGAGCGGTAGCGATGAACGAGGCCCTTAGACCGGACGAAGTGACGCAGCGCGCGGCGCCGGCCCCTGCGGCGGCGCCGATCGTGGAAACGGCGCCGCGGCGCCGACGGAATTGGCTCCTATGGATCGTGATCGTTGCGGCCCTGGCCGCGGCGGCTTTCTTCGCGTGGAAGAGATACGAGAACGCCGCCCCCTTCGCCAATCGAGAGGAAGCCTCCGGCCGACCGGCGCAGCCGCCTCAGACCGTGCGTGTGGCGCCGGTCATCACAGGCGACATGCCGCTCACCATCGACGCTCTGGGGACGGTGACGCCGTTCGAGACTGTGACCATCCGCACCCAGATCGCCGGCACGCTGCAGAACGTCGGCTTCACCGAAGGCCAGACGGTCAAGCAGGGTGATTTCATCGCCCAGATCGATCCGCGCCCCTATCAGGCCGCGCTGGCCCAGGCGCAGGGGCAGTTGGCCAAGGATACAGCTTTAGTAGGTCAGGCGCAGGGCGACCTCGCGCGCTATCAGCAACTTGCCAAGCAGGATTCGATCGCCCAGCAGCAGGTCACCGATCAGATGTCGCTGGTCGCCCAGGACAAGGCGGCGATCGCCGCCGACCAGGCCATGGTCAAGACGGCCGAGCTCAACGTCGGCTACGCCCATATCGTTTCGCCGATCACCGGCAGGGTGGGCTTGAGGCTCGTCGATCCTGGAAACTACCTGCAACCCTCTGACGCCACAGGCATCGTCGTCATCACCCAGATCGACCCGATCAGCGTCGTGTTCACAACGCCCGAGGGCAACTTGCAGCGCATCTCGGCGCGACTCAATGCCGACGCAAAGCTTCCGGTTACAGTGCTTGGCCGGGACAATGTCCATGCGCTGGCGACCGGGACGCTGACCACCTTCGACAGCCAGATCGACGTCACCACCGGCACGATCAGGATGCGCTCGACGTTCGACAATCCCAAGGGGGTCTTGTTTCCGAACCAGTTCGTCAACGTCCGCCTTCTGGTCGACACGATGACCGGCGTGACCCTCGCGCCCAACGCGGCGATCCAACTCGGCGCGTCGGGCGATTTCGTCTATCTCCTCAACGACAATTCGACGATCTCCAAACGCGATGTCGCGACCGGGCCGACCGATGGCAAGCACACCGTGGTCACCTCGGGCCTGGCCGCGGGCGACAAGGTGGTGATTGACGGCGTCGACCGGCTGCGCGACGGCGCGAAAGTCAAGGTTGTGGACCCTGCAGCCGCAGGCAACGGGCAGGCCGGCGCCGGCGCCGGGGCGGGTCCGGGGTTGGCTGGCGAGGGTTCCGCGACGGGCTCTACGAACGGCGGCGGGCAGCATCACAAGCAGCGTCACGATCAGTCTGGCGCGGTTGAGGAACCCGCGCCGCACGCCACTTCGAACAATCCGGCGCCTGCGGCCGACGCGGCTGCTCACGGGCCGCCGCAGGGCTCCTCGCAGTGACGCTATGGGCCTTTAGGACGGAGCTTTGAACCCGTCCCGCATCTTCATCGATCGTCCGGTCGCGACCAGTCTCCTGATGATCGCGGTTCTGCTGGTCGGAATCATGGCCTTTCGCTTCCTGCCGCTCTCGGCCCTGCCCGAGGTCGATTATCCGACGATCCAGGTCCAGACCTTTTATCCGGGCGCGAGCCCGGAGGTGATGACTTCGGCGGTGACGGCGCCGCTCGAGCGGCAATTCGGTCAGATGGCGAGCCTGAGCCAGATGATGTCGCAGAGCTCCGCCGGCGCCTCGATCATTACCTTGAGGTTCGGCCTCGACATCGGTCTCGACATCGCGGAGCAGGAGGTCCAGCAAGCGATCAACGCCGCCGGCAATCTTTTGCCCGCCGACCTGCCGGCGCCGCCGATCTACGCCAAGGTCAATCCGGCGGACGCGCCGATTCTGACGCTGGGCGTTGCTTCGGACTCGATGAAGCTCACCGACGTCGAAGACATCATCGAGACGCGCCTCGTGCCGAAGCTGTCGCAGCTCCCGGGAGTCGGCCTCGTCTCGATCTCGGGGGGACAAAGGCCTTCCGTCCGCATCCACGTCAATCCGCTCGCGCTCTCCTCCTTGGGCGTCAACCTGGACGATCTGCGCACCACGATCGCCAACCTCAACGTCAACACGCCCAAGGGAAATTTCGACGGACCGGCGCAATCCTCCTCGATCAACGCCAACGATCAGATCCGCGACCCGAACGATTATGCGAAATCGGTTATCGCCTACCGCAATGGCGCGCCGGTCCGGCTCTCCGATGTCGCGAAGGTTGAAATTGGAGCTGAGAACGGTCGCCTGCGGGCATGGATGAACACGACGCCAGCGCTGATCGTCAACATCCAGCGTCAGCCCGGCGCCAACGTTATCCAGGTCGTCGACAGCATCCAGAAGATCCTGCCCTCACTCAGGGAGACGTTGCCGGCGGCGGTCACGGTCACGCCCCTGACCGATCGCACGACCACCATCCGCGCCTCAGTCGAGGACGTCGAATTCGAGCTTGCGCTGGCGGTCGGCCTGGTCGTGATGGTCATCTACCTGTTCCTGCGCAACATCCCGGCGACCATCATCCCAAGCCTGTCCGTGCCGCTGTCGCTGATTGGCGCGCTCGCGATCATGTATCAAGCCGGCTTCAGCCTCGATAATCTCTCGCTGATGGCGCTGACCGTCGCGACCGGCTTCGTCGTCGATGACGCGATTGTGGTGATTGAGAACATCGCGCGCTTTCTCGAACAAGGCGACAGTCCCTACGACGCGGCGATGAAGGGCTCGGCGCAGATCGGCTTCACCATCATTTCGCTCACCGTGTCGTTGCTTGCGGTGTTGATTCCGCTCCTGTTCATGGGCGACGTGGTCGGGCGGCTGTTCCACGAGTTCGCGATCACGCTCGCCGCCGCCATCGTCATTTCCGCCGTGGTCTCGCTCACCCTGGTGCCGATGCTGTGCGCCAAGCTTCTGCGTCCGCGGGGTCATGGCGGCGAGGCGAGCGGCGGACGGTTCTTCCAGGCTCTGACCCGGTTCTATGCCGCAACGCTGCGAGTCGCGCTCGATCATCAAGGCTTCATGCTTCTGGTCGCGCTCGGCACGTTCCTGCTCACCGGCTACCTCTATATGACGATCCCGAAGGGGTTCTTTCCCATCCAGGACACCGGCGTCATCCAGGGCGTGACCCAAGCGGCGCAGGCGATTTCATTCGACCAGATGGCTGACCATCAACAGGCCCTGGCGAAGGTGATCCTGACGGATCCGGACGTCGAAAGCCTGTCTTCGTTCATCGGCGTCGACGGCTCGAACGTCACGCTCAATTCGGGCCGCTTCCTCATCAACCTCAAGCCGCATGCGAAGCGCACGGCGACGGCGAGCGAGATCATTCGGCGGATTCAACATGAAACCGCGAATGTTTCGGGCATAGCGCTGTTCATGCAGCCGGTGCAGGACCTGTCCATCGACACGGCTGTCAGCGCGACCCAATATCAGTTCACGCTCGAAAACCAGGATCTGGCGACGCTGCAGACCTGGACGCCCAAGGTGTTGCAGCGCTTGCACCAGATTCCGTCGATCGCCGATGTGGCGAGCGACATGCAGCCGGACGGCCGCTCTGTGATTGTCGATCTGGATCGCGCCAACGCCGCGCGCTTCGGCATCACTCCCGCGATCGTCGACAACGCGCTCTATGACGCCTACGGCCAACGCATCATCTCGACCATCTTCACCCAGAGCAACCAGTACCGCGTCATCCTCGACGTCGATCCGTCGATGGCGCGCTCGGTGAAATCGCTCGATTCGATCTATTTGCCGTCCGCGGCGTCGACCACCGGCCAGACGCCGCTCGGATCGGTGGCCAATTTCACAGTCAAGACCTCTTCGCTGCAGATCTCGCACCTGAAACAGTTTCCGGTGACCACGATCTCGTTCAACCTCGCGCCGGGCGCATCGCTCGGAGAGGGTGTTGACGCGATTGGCCAGGCGCTTCAGGAGATGGACTTGCCGCCGAGCTTCGCCGTCAGCTTCCAGGGGGCGGCGCAGGCCTTTCAGTCGGCCCTGTCGAACGAGGTGTTCCTGCTCGCGGCGGCGATTGCGGCCATGTATATCGTGCTCGGGGTGCTCTACGAAAGCTTCATCCACCCGATCACGATCCTGACCACGCTTCCGTCCGCCGGCATCGGCGCGCTCCTGACGCTCAATGCGGCGGGGGCCGGGCTCGGCATCATCGGCGTCATCGGCATCGTGCTTCTGATCGGCATCGTCAAGAAGAACGCGATCATGATGATCGACTTCGCGCTCGACGCGCAGCGCGAGCAGGGGATGCCGGCGCGCGAAGCCATCTATCAGGCCTGTCTCTTGCGCCTGCGGCCGATCCTGATGACGACGGTCGCGGCGATCTTCGGCGCGTTGCCTTTGATGCTGGGAACCGGCGTCGGGTCGGAGCTTCGCCGTCCGCTGGGGCTCGCGATTGTCGGCGGTCTCGCCTTCAGCCAGGTGCTGACCCTCTATACGACTCCGGTCATCTATCTGTTCTTCGAGCGCCTCGGCGAGCGGCTGGGCATGGGCTCCACCACCCATGCCGCGCTCGCAACGGAAACGCCGTGAATAACCGGTTTTCCGAGCTCTTCATTCGCCGGCCCGTCGCGACGATTCTGCTCACGATCGGAATTGTGTTCGGCGGACTGCTCGGCTATTCGCAATTGCCGGTTTCGCCGTTGCCGCAGGTCGACTTTCCCGTCATCTCGGTTCAGGCGCATATGCCAGGCGCAAGCCCCGACACCATGGCGACCTCCGTCGCCGCGCCCCTCGAGCGGCACTTGGGTCAGATCGCCGACGTCAACGAGATGACGTCGCAGAGCACGCTCGGCTCGACCCGCGTCACCCTCCAGTTCGGCCTTGATCGCAACATCGATGGCGCGGCGCGAGACGTGCAGGCGGCCATCGTCGCCGCCCGTGTCGATCTGCCCACCAGCCTGCGCCAGAATCCGACCTATCATAAGGTCAATCCCGCCGACGCGCCGATCATGGTCATCGCCATGTCGTCGACGACTCACACCGCGGGACAGCTCTATGACCTCGCCTCCAACATCCTGCAGCAGCGGCTGTCGCAGCTTCCGGGTATCGGCGAGGTCGATATCTCCGGCGCGGCGCTGCCCGCGGTGCGCGTCGAGATCAACCCAGGGGCGATCTTCCACTACGGCATCGGGCTCGAGGACATCCGCGCGGCGCTCGCGTCAGCCAACGCGAATAGTCCAAAGGGCGCGATCGAGGACGACGACTATCACTATCAGATCTACGCCAACGACCAGGCGTCCAAGGCGGCGCAATATCGCGATCTGGTGATCGCCTACCGCAACGGCGCGCCGGTCAGGCTCGGCGACGTCGCGGAAGTCCTCGATTCTGTCGAGGACCTGCGTAACGCGGGTCTCGTCAACGGCAAGCCGGGGGTCGCGGTCGTGTTGTCGCGCCAGCCGGGCGCCAACATCATCCAGGCGGTCGACAACGTTCGAGCCGAGTTGCCGCGCCTGATCGCCTCGCTGCCCGGCGACGTGGACCTCACCGTGGCCGTCGACCGCTCGACGACCATCAGGCAATCGCTGCACGACACTGAGAAAACACTGTTGATCGCGGTCTCTCTGGTGATTCTGGTGGTGTTCGCGTTCCTGCGTAGCGTGCGGGCGGCGGCGATTCCGAGCGTCGCGGTGCCGACGTCGATCATCGGCTCGTTCGGCGTGATGTATCTCTTGGGCTTCAGCCTCAACAACCTGTCACTGATGGCGCTGACGATTTCGACCGGTTTTGTCGTCGACGACGCCATCGTCGTACTTGAGAACATCTCACGCTATCTCGAGCAGGGGATGCCTCGCGTCGAAGCTGCGATCCGAGGCGCGGGCGAAGTCGGCTTCACAGTCGTTTCGATCACGCTCTCGCTGATCGCGGTGTTTGCGCCACTGCTCTTCTTCGGCGGCATCGTCGGACGCCTGTTCACCGAATTCTCGCTCACGCTAACGGTCGCCGTGCTGATTTCCATGGTCGTCTCGCTGACGACAACGCCGATGATGTGCGCGCTCATCCTGCCGCGCGGACCTCAGCCCGAACACGGGCGCCTTTATCGAGTGACGGAGCGCGGCTTCGATGCGATGCTCGCCTTCTATCGATCGACATTACGCATCGCCCTTCGTCATCCCGGAACCGTGGCGTTGTCGCTATTCGCGACGGTCGGGCTCAACTATTATATGTTTCGTTACCACATGACCTACGGCTTGTTTCCGGTTCAGGATACCGGTCTCATCATCGGCGCGATTCAAGGCGATCAGAGCATCTCCTTTCAGGCGATGAAGACCAAGTTCACACAATTGCAAACCATGGTGCAGGACGACCCTGCTGTCGCCAGTGTCGTCGGCTTTACCGGGGGCCGGGGAACAAATCGGGGCTTCCTCTACGCATCGCTGAAGCCCTATTCCGAACGCAAGGTGACCGCCGACCAGGTCGTCGCGCGATTGCGTCCCAAGCTGGCAGAGGTCGCGGGCGCGCGGCTCTTCATGTTCGCGGTCTCGGACTTGAGGACTGGCGGGCGGCAGAGCGACTCGGCCTATCAATATACGCTACTCTCCGACGACCCGGCGGAGCTCTACGCCTGGGCGCCCAAGCTGACCCAGGCGCTGACGGGGAGCCACATCGTCAAGGATGTCAACTCCGATCAGCAGCTCGGCGGCCTCCAGACCAACCTCACGATCGATCGCGACACCGCGATGCGGCTCGGACTCACCATCAGCGCTATCGACAACACCCTTTATGACGCCTTCGGCCAGCGTCAGGTTTCGACCATCTATAATGCGCTCAACCAGTATCACGTCGTCATGGAGATCGCGCCGCGCTACTGGCAGAATCCTAGCATGTTGGACCAGATCTATGTTTCGACGTCCGGCGCCAATCCGACCGGCGTCCAGCAGACCGGACTGGCGGCCGGCAACTATGTCTCCAAGACCGGGCCGGCGAGCACCGCAGCGACAATCGCGGGGGATTCAGCACGCAACCTCGCGACCAACTCGATTGCGGCCAGCGGTCATTCGGCCGCTTCGACTGGCGCTGCGGTTACAACCTCGCTCGAAACAATGGTCCCACTCTCGGCCTTTGCCAAATACGCGCCGGGACACACCCCGCTCGGCGTCAATCACCAGGGACAGTTCGCGGCGACGACGATTTCGTTCAACCTCGCCCCGGGCAAGTCGCTCAGCGAAGCCAAGACGGAGATCGACAATACCATCGAGCGCATCGGCATGCCCTCGACCGTCCGTGGGTCGTTCGTCGGCACGGCAGCGACGTTCCAGCAATCGCAGTCGAGCATGCCGCTTCTGTTCGGCGCCGCCCTGGTGACGATCTATATCGTGCTGGGGGTTCTCTACGAGAGCCTGATCCATCCGCTCACCATCCTCTCGACGCTGTTCTCGGCCAGCGTCGGGGCGGCGTTGGCTTTGTGGCTCTTCGACACCCAGTTCACGATCATCGCCGCAATCGGCGTCTTGCTGCTGATCGGCATCGTGAAAAAGAATGCGATTCTGATGGTCGATTTTGCGCTCGAAGCGGAGCGCCAAGGGCGTAATACGCGCGAGGCGATCGAAGAGGCCTGCCTCCTCCGCTTTCGCCCGATCATGATGACGACTTTCGCCGCGCTCTTCGGCGCCCTGCCGCTCGCGTTCGGAACCGGCGAAGGGTCCGAGCTGCGTCACCCCCTCGGGATCACCATCGTCGGCGGCCTCATCGTCAGTCAGGCGCTGACGCTGTACACCACTCCGGTCGTTTTCATCTATCTGGACGATTTCGCGAAATGGCTGTCGGGTTTGTGGCGCAGGTATTATCTGCGTCACGGCGCCGCTCGAATTGCGGGCGCAGCCGAGTGATCATGGCCGCCGCTTGGAGCGAGTGCCTTTTGGACAAGGCGGCCAGAAGGGAACGGCCTGCGCAGCAATTTCTTGCAGAAAATCAGAAATCGATTTAAGCTTGCGCCATGGACAATCCTGCCCTTTCGCACGGCCTCGACTGCCGCCTCCCGTACCAGCGCCTCCCAACACAGCGGAAAACCCGCGCGAAATTTTTCTTCGCCGTTTACTCCACGTAACCCATTGATAAGTCTCGATTCGGACGAGAGAATCCAAGGAAATCCAAGGAAATCCAATAGCCAAAAACGGGGGTTTTTGCAGCGAAACGGCGACGCGCCAAGAAAACCCAAATCTAGACCGGACCGACATCGCGGCCCATTGCCCTGCGCCCTGGCGACGATCACCGCCAG
>DATCEJ010000627.1:0-2551 GCA_036510135.1 Roseiarcus sp.
CGTGGCCGGATGAGGGCAGGGCGCTCCGATGAAATCCGCGCTTCCCCTCGCGACTGTCGTCCTCGCGATCCTCGCGGTCTGGTATCTCGCCGCCGCGCTCATGAACGCGCAGCTTCAGCGCGACCAGTTCGCCAACGCGGGCCGGACGGATTACTCCACCCAAGACCTCGTCGGCGCGTCGCTCAACATGGAGCGTCCGAAGCTTCCCGCGCCCCATCAGGTCGCGAGCGAACTCTACAAGCTCGTCTTCGCCACCCCGCCGACGTCCAAGCGCAGCCTTGTTTATCATGGGGCGATTACGCTCGAAGAGACGCTGATCGGCTTCGGTGTCGGCTCGGCTTTGGGCATCGGCCTTGCCGTGCTCATCGTCTCCATGCGCTGGCTCGAGCGATCGATGATGCCGTGGATCGTCGCGTCGCAAACCGTGCCGATCATTGCGCTCGCGCCCATGATCGTCGTCATTCTCAACCAGTTCAACATTACCGGCATCGCGCCAAAGGCCGCGATCGCCGCCTATCTGTCGTTCTTTCCGGTGACGGTCGGCATGGTCAAGGGCTTCCGCTCGCCCGATCCGTTGCAGCTCGACCTCATGCGCACCTATTCGGCGACCCGCGCGCAGACCTTCATGAAACTCAGAACGCCGGCAAGCGCGCCGTTCTTCTTCGCCAGCATGAAGATCGGCGCCGCCGCCGCGCTTGTCGGCGCCGTGGTCGCCGAAGTGACCAAGAGCGAGGACGGCGGCCTGGGCGCGCGGCTGCTGGCGGGCTCCTATTATGGGCAGACGGTGCAGATCTGGGCTGCCCTGTTCATGGCTGCGGCGCTGTCGGCGACGCTGGTCGCGGCAATCGGCGGCGCAGAGCGCTTGACCCAGCGACGCATGGCGGCGTCATGACCTTCCGGCGCCTTGGTGAACTCGTACCGCCCCTCGTCTTCGGCCTCGTGGTGCTGGCGATCTGGGAGGCGGGGGTCAGGCTCTTCCATGTGCCGGTGATCATCCTGCCGCCGCCCTCGGCGATCGCGCTGCGGTTCGCGGCTTCGATCCCCACGCTCGCCGCTGACTTCCGGCAGACGATCCGGGGCGTGCTCGCAGGCTACGTCATTGGCTCGCTCGCCGGTTTCATGATCGCGATCCTGATCGACCGCTCGCAATTTCTGCAACGCGGGCTCATGCCGATCGGCAACCTCGTTTCCGCATTGCCGATCGTCGGCATCGCGCCGATCATGGTGATGTGGTTCGGTTTCGATTGGCAATCGAAGGCGGCGGTGGTCGTCGTGATGACCTTCTTCCCGATGCTCGTGAACACCGTGGCCGGGCTATCCGGCGCCGGAGCGATGGAGCGCGACCTGATGAAGACGTATGGCGCCGACTATTGGCAGACTTTGCTCGCGCTCCGCCTGCCCGTCGCGATGCCCTTCATCTTCAACGCGCTCAAGATCAACACGACGCTCGCCATGATCGGCGCCATCGTCGCCGAATTCTTCGGCACGCCAATCGTGGGCATGGGCTTTCGCATCTCCACCGAAGTCGGCCGGCTGCAAATCGACATGGTGTGGGCGACGATCGTTGTCGCCGCGATCACCGGCTCGCTGTTCTATGCGCTCGTCGCTGGGCTCGAGCGAAGGGTGACGTTCTGGCACGCCTCCTATCGTGCGAGGGAGACTTGATTTATACGCGCATCGCGTGTTTTTAAGCCGAGCGGCGCGGGAGGCCGCGGTTCACTGGAGGGTCGTAAAATGAGGAAAAGCTTATTCGTGTTCGCCGGCGTGGCGGCCCTGCTGGCCGCAGGCGCGGCGCAGGCGGAAGACAAGGTCACGCTGCAGCTCAAATGGGTGACGGACGCGCAATTCGCCGGCTACTACGTCGCCAAGGACAAGGGCTTCTACAAGGAGGACGGGCTTGACGTGACGATCAAGCCGGGTGGCCCCGACATCGCGCCCGAGCAGGTGCTGGCGGGCGGCGGCGCCGATGTCGTCGTCGACTGGATGCCGGGGGCGCTTGCGGCGCGCGAGAAGGGCGTGCCGATGGTCAACATCGCCCAGCCGTTCAAGCGCTCCGGCCTCGAACTCACCTGCCGCGCCGACACGGGCATCAAGACGCCCCAGGACCTCAAGGGCCGCACCCTTGGCGTCTGGTTCTCCGGCAACGAATATCCATTCCTGAACTGGATGGCCAAGCTGCACTTCAAGACTGACGGCTCGCCGGGCGGCGTCAAGGTGGTGAAGCAGAACTTCAACGTAGACCCACTCATCCAGAAGCAGGCCGACTGCATCTCGACCATGACCTACAACGAATATTGGCAGGTCATCGACGCGGGCTACAAGCCCGAACAACTTGTCGTCTTCAACTACACCGACCAGGGCGTGTCGACGCTCGAGGACGGCCTCTATGTCATGGAGGACAAGCTCAAGAACCCGGCCTTCGTCGACACGATGGCCCGGTTCGTGAAGGCGTCGATGAAGGGTTGGGATTACGCGCGCGCCCATCCCGAAGAAGCGGTCAAGATCGTGCTCGACAACGATTCGTCCGGCGCCCAGACCGAGCATCACCAGA
>DATCEJ010000628.1:0-6579 GCA_036510135.1 Roseiarcus sp.
CGGACCGCGCTTGCGCGCCGTCGGCAGGACGTTAAGGCCATATTCCGCCTGGCGGCGCGTCGCTTCGGCATCGTCGAGCCCCGCCGTCGCGCTGCTCTTGAGCCGCTGGACGGCTTCGTTCGCGCTCAGCGCGTGCCAGGCCGTTGCTTCTGCTTCGGTCATTGCTCGGGCTCCATGCGGGCGGCGGCGGCGCGTTCGAGATGCGCGACGGCGCGCCATGCGTGGTGCGCGAGCCGGCTCATGAGCGCGACCGCGTCGACGCGCGCCATGGCTTGGTTTGCGGTGAGCTTGCCGGCCGCGACCATGTCGAGCGTCGCGCTGCGATGCGCGGCTCGAAGATCGGCCAAAGCCTTGGCGGCGCGCTCGAGATTTTGGATTCCATCGCCGTTCGGCGCGGGGCGCGTGGCGACTGAGGTCTTGACGATGGTCCGAGCCAGTTCGTCATCGGCCGCGTGGCCTGGTCCCGCGGCGACGGCAAGGTTGGCGGCGGCTCCGGCCGCGTCGCGCATCGCTTGCGCGCACAAGGCGGCGGCCTTTTGCTCTTCGGGTCCGTCAGTCGCGACGCCCGTCTTCGCCATCGCGTCGACCGCTTCGGCAAGCCGGCTCGCATGATCGAGCGCATGCACCGTGCTGGTGAACCACGCGTGGCCTTCTTCGGACGGCGCCGCGTCGCTTTTCGACAGAAAATCGCTCGCCTGCCGCACGCCATCCGACGCCTGCGCCAACGTCGCTTCGTCGAGAGCGGGGCGCGCGGGCTTGCCATCGGTCGCGCCTTCAAGCCCGCTTGCGGTCGCGACGCACAGCGTTTCGAGCGACCGCTCGACCGTACGGCGCACCGCCTCGACCGCGACCATCGGCGAGCGAAGCGAAGCCGGATCGAGATATTTCGTGAACGGCGAGCCGCGCTCCGGCACGAAACGCTCGATCAGTCGCGTGAACGGGCCCATCAGCGGCAAGAGGACCGCGACGCCGATCACGTTATAGGCGGTGTGATAGGCGGCGAGCAGGCCAGTGGCGTCGATTGTTTGCGACGCCCGGACGATCAGCGGCGTCACGAACGGAAAGAGCACGATCGCGATCAATGCGGCGACCAGCTTGAAGGCGATGTACGCGACAGCGAGGCGCTTGGCGGTGCTCGACGCGCCGATCGCGGCGACCGCCGAACTGGTGGCGGTGCCGATGTTCTGGCCGATGACGAGCGCCAGCGCCTGATCGAGGCCGACCGCGCCAGCGTAAAGCGCCGACAGCGTCACCGCGATTGCGGCGGTCGACGACTGCATGACGGTCGTCATCAAGGCGCCGACCACCACCAGCAGCAGCACGTTGGCCATGCCGGCGAGATTGACGGCGCCGGCGGCGTTGGTGATCGTGGGCAGGTCCGACGGGTGCAGCGATTCGGCCAAGCCGCCCATGCCTTGCTGAAGCGTCGACAGCCCGACGAGGATCAGCGCGAAGCCGGCGATCGCTGCGCCCGCGGCCGCCAGGCGTCCGCGCCCGACCACCTTGAGCAGAGCGCCGACGAACACGATCGGCAAAGCGGCGGCGGTGAGCGAGATCCGCACCCCGAACGCCGCCACCAGCCAGCCGGTGCCGGTGGTGCCGATGTTGGCGCCGAAGACCAGGCTCAGGCCTTGCGGGAATGTCAAAAGCCCGGCGCTGACCAGGCCGATCGTGGTCATCGTGGTCGCGCTCGACGATTGCACGATGAGCGTGATCACCGCGCCCCAGAACGTGCCGAGCAGCGGCGTCGCCGCCGCCTTCTCCATCACCGTCTTCAGCGCCGTGCCGGCGAGCGCCTTGAGCCCGTCGGTCATCACCGCCATGCCTAAGAGGAACAGGCCGACGCCGCCGACGATCGAAACGAGGGTGTCCAAGCTTCCTCCCGGCCGCTTCGTCCGTGCACAGCGGCAACATGCTCCCCTAACGCCGGAAGGGTCGCTTGTCGACCTGACGGTGCGGGAAGGATTGCTCGATCAGCGCCGCGAATAGATGATGTGTTTTTTATATTCGTCAGAGAGCGGCGGGATGAACCTTATCTCGCTGAAGTCGTCTTTTCCCCAACCGAGAGGAGCCGCGGTGTTGCCTGAATCGCCCTCAGTCATCGCTACCGCTCGATGATCCGGACCGCCCTTGATGGACTTGCCCTTGTAATCGGCCACCCACAAACAATGCATCGCCGTATGATCTCCCGACCGGCTTCCCGTCGGCATGACATATTGCTTCACCCAGGCGTCGAAGGTGGCGTCCGTGTCGGCGATGATGTGCCCCGCCTCCTCGGGCTTCATGTCCTGGTTCAAACCGAAACAGCACACAATTCTCGCATTCATGGGTGAGGGAAATTTATATGTCTCCCAATGAAGCGTTGTCTTCGTAAGTTTGTGCAGCGTCCCATGTGTGTCCAGAAACTTCTGCCCCGCCCGGGTGTCGGGGTTGCCAAAGACGGTGTGCAGATCGGGCGCTCCTGTGAGACGTGCTCCAAAAAACTCCCGAAATCTTTGCAACGACAGGGGGTTTTTGCCGAGATTGCAGGATCGGAACTCGATGCAGCTGATAGCCTTGGCCCGCACCTTGTGCATCAAATCGAGCATTGTATCGACCCGGTCTTGTCTCGGATCCCTGCCGGTTTGTTTCTTGAGCGACGCCATATGGGCGTTGAGCGACCCAAGGCCCATATGGCGGAAATCCGCGTCGCTCATGGTCGAAGCCTTCGCGTCGACATCCATGAGCTTCTGCAAGTCGTAGTGAAAGGTGTCCCTTTTGCTCGAATTACGAAAGAACGAAAGGTAGAGCCCTGAGCCGTCGGGCTGACCGTGAATGATAAAAATGAAGTTGGTGTAGGTCGACTGGATCACCAACTCCAACAGGTGCTCGAAGGTGAGATCGTGAGGGATCGCGTCGATTTGCGCTGCGGTCAGCGGAATGGGGGGCAGAAAATTAAACTGGCTGAACCACGCTTTAATGTTGGCGTTGAGGACCTTGTCGAGGCCCATCGTGATGACATGCGCGCTCGCGGCCATGAGACGCCTCCTCCTCGAAAATCCTCCATGCGTCTCCGGTCGGGCGCCAACCGGCGTCGCCTCCAACGTGACCGCGGGATCCTGGTGTTCGCCGAGCTGCTTGATGGCGAGCTCGAAGTTCCGCGCTGAAATTGGGTATCACGCGCGATCCGGCGTCACAATCCAAGCCGGCGCGGAACGTGACTTGTCGCGATCCGTTCAGCAGCGCAGAGTATCGTCGACGCCGGGGCGCGCCGCCGAGCGAGCGTGTTTGAGGAGGAAAAGGCCCATGCTGTTCGCCGTAAGCGGTCTATTGGGTTGTCCGGTCCAGGCGAGCGACGGCGAGGTCGGCGCGGTCAAGGACTTCCTGTTCGACGATCAGACATGGAAGCTTCGCTGGATGGCGGTCGAAGCCGGCGATTGGCTGCCCGGCCGCCGCCGGGTGTTCATCCACCCTTCGGCGATTGCGCCCTTCCACCTTTCGCCAAAGCCCATTCTGCCGATGATGAGCTCACCGGCCACGCTCCAGCTGACCGTCAATCTGGCGAGAGCGCAGATCGAGGCCGGTCCCTACGCCCACGAAGACGAGCCGGTGACGAGGGATATGGAGGGGCTCCTCTACGACTATTACGGCTGGGATCCGTATTGGGGCGCGTCGTATTTTGGCGGCTCCGTCCTGGCGAATGCGGAATCCAGGATCGTCGAGGATGCGGCGCGGCGCAACGCCGAGGCGCAGATCCCGCCGCTTGACGGCGGCGATCACCTGCACAGCGTGGCCGAGTTCAAGGGCTATGCCGTTCATGCCGTGGATGGCGATATCGGCCATGTCGAGAACCTTCTCGCCGACGACGCGAATTGGGACATTCGCTATCTGGTCATCGCGACGCGGAACTGGTGGCCGGGCAAGGTCGTGCAGCTTTCGCCTCACGCGGTGAAGGCCATCGACTGGTTCGGCGAGCACGTGAATATGAACGTCACCCGCGATCAGGTGCGGTCCGCTCCGGCCTGGGACCCGCTGGCGATGACCGACGAGGTCCGCGAGGCTGAGCTCCATCGCCATTTCGGCTGGCCGGGCTACGGCGGGTTGTAAGGCAAGCTGAGGCCCTCTGGGGCGCTGGAAGAGCGGGCGCGCCTTTCTCCCGACAGGGCGTTCGGAAGAACACCCGTCTCTCGACGGGCGATAGGGCGTTCGGAAGAACGCCCGTCTCTCGACGGGCGCTGCGAGAAGGGTTGGGGATGAGGCCTCGAGCGTTGTCGCCTGACCGCCGGACTCGTGCGGCCGCGGATCCCCCGGGGCCATTTCCCATCGACGTGCGGGGCGTTTTTCATCCCCGCATTCGCCGCCTCTCCCATTGGCGGAAGCATCCTCCTGCGCCGTAAGGCCGGGCTCGCGCCCCGGTCCTCTATCAGATCGAGAGGGCGACCTTTCCGACCAGGCCGGCGAGGATGAGCACGCCGCTCAGGCGGTGGCTGTCGCCCTCATTCGCCAGGAACAGGCGGCCGAAGCCGATCAACGCGGCGAGCGTCACAGCGACTTGACCAGCAGTATTCATGTTATGTTCTCCCGCGCCTGCCACCCATAAATCTCGCCAGAGACCGTTCGCATTCCGAGCTTGCCCGAAGCGTTCGTCGGCGGCAGGACAAGCATAGGGGAGAAACGAGAACAAAGCAAGAATTAAATAGGCCTATGGCCGAAAATTCCCCAACGGGGCGCCTGGGCCGGGACGCTTGCTGACGAGCAGACGGGGAAGGCGCGAATGGCGCCAGCGGCTCGCTTCGCGGAGACGCTGGGGGCCCGGGGGCGATGTCCAGGCGAGGCGGTCCGCCGCCTCGCGCCGCCTCGCGCCACTCACGCGGTCGGGCGGGAGCGGGCTGGTCCGAAGCTTTTGTTCAGAGGCCCGCTTGCCCCGCGAAATCATTGCGTCGAGCAGGTTTCCTTGACGCCCTTCATGGTCAGCGTCGCGCTCCGCCCCTTGATCCAGAACTCGATGCCGGCGTCGGCGTAGCGTCCGCCATCGGCGGACAGGACCTGCGGCAATCTCAACTCGCGCCCCGTCCCGAAGGTCAGCGCGACGCTCCCCTTGGCCGTGTCCGGAGGAGAGAAGTTTGCGATGAGTTTTCCGCCGTCGCTGCACGCGTAATGCGCCTCGGTCGCAAGGGCGGGGCCGGGGAACGCCAGCACGACGACCGCGCTCACGGGGGCGAAGAGTTTCGCGAAATAAGCCATTTCTGATGTCCTTACGCCTGAAAGGCGACGAAAATTCAATTGCATTGCGCGTTCTGCGTGCACATGGGCAGCAGTCAACAACGATTGGGGTCGCAGTTGGGTCGCAGTAGCCGCCCGGGTAATCTATCTCTGCTCGATGAAATTGCGTAGCGGGTCCGACCCTTGCGCGGCGCCCGTCCGTGGTTTAGAACAAATGAGGAACTGTCGACGCAGAGCGATTTGACCTCACGCGCTCCCTCCTTACGATGAGCGCGAGATTCGGGGCGGCGGGGGGATGACGAACAAACTTTACTATGGTGACAATCTCGACGTGCTGCGTGCGAGCGTGGGAACCGAAAGCGTCGATCTCGTCTATCTCGATCCGCCCTTCAACTCGAACGCCTCTTACAATGTGCTGTTCAAGGCGCCCGGCGGCGCGCAGTCCCCGGCGCAGATCGAGGCGTTCGACGACACCTGGCACTGGAACGAATCCGCCGAGCGCGCTTTCGACGAGGTGATGGCGAGCGGCCATTCCGACGCGGCGATCATGCTCAAGGCCATGCGCTCGGCGCTGGGCGAAAACGACATGATGGCCTACCTCGCCATGATGGCGGTGCGGCTGCTCGAATTGCACCGGGTTCTGAAGCCGACCGGCTCGCTTTATCTGCACTGCGACCCAACCGCGAGCCATTATTTGAAGATTTTACTCGACGCGATTTTCGGCAAGCTTAACTTCAGGAATGAGATTGTTTGGCGAAGAGCGATGCCTAAATGGCATGCGTACTCAAGATTTCCTAGTACGCACGACGTTATTCTCTCGTACAATAAAGGTTCAACGTCTCTATGGAATGCGCTCTATCTCGACTACAATTCATCTTATATTAAATCACACTATTCAAACATCGAGGAAGGTACGGGGCGTCGTTATCAACTCGACAATACATTAAATCCAAATCCAAACCGACCTAATCTTACGTATGAATGGAACGGCCACAAAAGAGTTTGGCGATGGACCAGAGAAAAGATGCAGAAACTCCACGACGAGGGCCGTTTAATCTACACTAGCTCTGGCATGCCCCGGTACAAGCGCTATTTGGACGAAATGCCCGGTGCGCCTGTCACCGACTTTTGGGACGACATTCCGCCGATCAATTCTCAGGCTGACGAACGTCTCGGCTATCCGACACAGAAGCCGCTCGCGCTCCTCGAACGCATCATCGCCGCCTCCTCGAACGAAGGCGATGTCGTGCTTGACCCGTTTTGCGGTTGCGGCACGACGGTCCACGCGGCGCAGAAGCTCAAGCGGCAGTGGATCGGCATCGACGTCACCCATCTCGCCATCGCGCTGATCGAGCGGCGCCTTAAGGAGGCGTTTCC
>DATCEJ010000629.1:0-6769 GCA_036510135.1 Roseiarcus sp.
GCTCGACCCAGTCAGCAATCGCCTTGGCGTTAGCATCGGCACGGGCGAAGAGCGCCTTCAGGCCGCCGAGCGACTTCGCCCATTGCAGAGCGTCGAGATAGTCCTCAACGCACAGCATGGAGGGGGTGTTGATGGTCTCGCCGTCAAAAAAGCCTTCGGTGAGCTTGCCGCCTTTGGCGAGACGAAAGAGCTTCGGCAGCGGCCAGGGAGGCGTGTAGGTCTCAAGGCGTTCGGCCGCACGCGGACTCAGGATGATGATTCCATGCGCCGCCTCGCCTCCGAGCACCTTCTGCCAGGAGAACGTCACGACATCGAGCTTCGGCCAATCGAGTTCCTGGGCGAAGGCTGCCGATGTCGCGTCGCAGATCGTCAGTCCCTTGCGGTCGCCGACGATCCAATCGCCGTTCGGGACTCGAACGCCGGAGGTAGTGCCGTTCCAGGTGAAAATGACGTCGTTGTCGAAATTGACTTGGTCCAGGTTCGGCAATTCGCCGTATGGCGCCTTGAGTGTGCGGACGTCCTTGAGCTTGAGCTGCTTGACGACATCGGTCACCCAGCCGTCGCCAAAGCTTTCCCACGCAAGAACATCGACGCCTCGCGCGCCAAGAAGCGTCCAGAGCGCCATCTCGACGGCGCCAGTGTCGGAGCCGGGGGTTATCCCGATGCGGTAATCGGCGGGAACGCCGAGGACTTCGCGGGTGAGGTCGATCGCGAGCTTGAGCTTGGCTTTGCCAGGCTTTGCGCGATGCGAACGGCCGAGGGCCGCGTCACTCAGGACTGTGGGGGACCAGCCGGGGCGCTTGGCGCATGGGCCGGAAGAGAAGCAAGGGTTTACGGGCCGAACGCCCGGCGCAGTCGTCGCCATGATGAGCCATCCTTTCAGATGGAAGCCTCTCGTTGGGGAGAGGTGTCCCGCCGCGGCTCATATCGGAATCGTGGAACAAGGGCAAGTGGTGGGGCGGAGTCCGGCGCAGGAGGGGATGCCAGTAACCAGACGACAGGCTGTCTTCAATCGCGCTTGCTTCTCAAAAAGACTCCCGTTTTTTCTTGTCTCGAGTTCAGCGCTGGCTCTTCCGTTCCCTCCCGGTTTCGCCAATCTGAACGCGCTCGCGCTTTCGCCGGGAGCTTTGCGTTTGCGGCTGCGGAGCGTGCGTATCTTCGCTCCAGCGCTGATACCGCACGCCAGTGAAGAACAAGATCTGAGCTGCGCCGCGGTCGCCCGAAGCCACGCGACGGGGACTGTTCGCGGGCCGGAAATGGATGACATTGTTCATGCAGCCCCCTCGAGAATCGGTCGATCGTTGTGATCGCTCCCAGTGTCAAAGGGCGAAGGTTAACAAATGGTCAAAAGGCCGGAGTGACCGGTTTACGTTAACGAGCGCCCCGGCCCCGCATTGCAAATTCAGTTTATCGCCCGCAAATCCGCGAGCGATGATTTTAATATCCCAAGCGTTTGGCGGCCGCTTCGTCACCCCAGGCGATAAAGGGGCCGTTGCGCAATCCGGCGCCGACTCTGCCGTAAGACAGCGGCAGTCCGGAAGGATCGAAAACTCCGCCGCCGGCCGCGCGCAAAACTGCGTCGCCCGCCGCCGTGTCCCATTCCATCGTTGGCGCGAACCGCGGATAGACATCGCCAAGGCCCTCGGCGATGAGGCAAAACTTGAGCGATGAACCGGCGAATCGCGTCTCTCCGATTGGCAATTTCCTGAGAAAGGAATCCGACTCGGAATCGAGATGTGAGCGGCTTGCGAAAGCGACCAAGCTCGATGGTGCGGTACGAGTTCTGATGCGCCGCCGCGATCCTTCGCCAGGCAAGGCCGCGCCAACCGGCGATTCGCACGTGAACGCCGTTTCGCCCCCGACCCACAACCGGCCGATCGCGGGCGCATAGACCGCGCCGGCGACGGGAGCGCCCCTCTCGATCAGGGCGACATTGATCGTAAACTCGCCGTTGCCGGCGAGGAATTCCCGCGTGCCATCGAGCGGATCGACCAGCAGAAACCGCTCGGCGACCTGGGCCGGCGCGCCGGCGGCCACTGATTCCTCAGCGCATACCGGGATCTTCGGAGCCATGCTCGCAAGACATTCGCAGATGATCACTTCGGCCCGTTGATCCGCGGATGTGACCGGACTGCCGTCTTCTTTCGATGCGACCGAGCAGCCCCGCTCGTATTCCTCCATCACCGCCGACCCGGCCGCGAGCGCGGCCTTCGCAAGAAACAAGGCGATTTCGTCGCGGCTCGCGCGGTCTAGCGAAAAAAGATTTGGATCCCGGAGAACAGAACTCAAGTTGTCTTCTCCATCTCAATCAACGGCCGGACGAAACGACGCATTGGCGCAAATGAGGCCGCATCGCAACCCGGGTGCGAATCGGATAGATAGGATTCGAATCAGGCAAATGCCGCCACCCGCGCCTCCGCCTCGGCTAAAGGCCCTGAAATCGAACCCAGGATCGAACGCTTGATGATGGCCTCCCTCACACCGCTCGACCTCGCCGCCCTGCTTTGCTCGCGCGTGTGCCATGACGTGATCAGCCCGGTTGGAGCGATCATCAACGGCCTCGAGGTGCTCGATGGCGAGGAGGACGAAGAGATGCGCACTGTGGCCATGGAGCTCATCAAGAAGAGCGCGGTCTCAGCCTCCGCACGCCTTCAATTTTGCCGGCTGGCGTTCGGCGCGGCCGGTTCCTTCGGCGCGTTGCTCGACACGGGCGATGCGGAAAAGGTGGCGAGGGAACTTCTCGCCAACGCCCGCACGGTTTTGGAATGGAACTGCGGTCGGCGGATGGCGTCGCGAAGCGCGGTCAAGCTGTTGCTGAACCTTTGCCTGATCGCTGCAAGCGCCGTGCCCCGAGGCGGGGTCATTGCCGTGGACATTTCGGGCGAAGACGACGCCCTGACGCTGCGCGTCGAGGCCAAGGGCACAAATGCCCGACTATCCCACAGCGCGACCGATTTCCTCACCAACGCCGTCCCCAACGAGCCAGTCGACGGTCATTCCATTCAGCTCTATTTCACAACGCTTCTGGCCCGCGAGTGTCACGCGACGCTCAACGTCTCAACTTCGCCTGAGAACGTCACGCTGACGGTCGATCCAGCGCCGCGGGTGAGGGACGTCGAGGTTGCTGCATATTCTGCCGACGGCTCACCCGCAGCGTAAGTGGGCCGTCACGCCCAGTCGCTATTCCCTAACCGGCGTGTCGTCGACGATTTCCGGAGCAGCGTCCGGTTGCTCGCCCTCACCTGAATTGGCCCCGCCAAATCCATAGGGCGACCGCAGCCGCCTACGTCGACCCCGGGCAGGAAAAGCGCTTGCCTCGGACGGAGCCTCGAATCCCGCGGGAGCAGCCTCGGACGCCACGGCGGGCGTCGGCGAAGCTACCGTCTCGGGCGCCGGCGCGTCCATGACCGGATCTGGATTATTGATCCTCGGGCTCGCCGTTATGAAGGAGGGAAGCCCCGGCGCCGCCGCCGCATCTGCGGCAGGTTCACGCGCCGGCTGAGGATCGCGATAGGGCCGGAAATCCCGTGGACGACCGTCGCGTCCCTGTCGATTGTCGCGATACCCCTCGTTGTTGCGGTCCTGGCGGTCTTGGTAAGGGCGATCGGGTCGCGGACCTCGGTCCTGAAATCGGTTGCCCTGACGATCCTGCCGGGGTGCAAAGCCACTCCGGTCGTTGCCGCCCGGACGCTCGCCCTCGTACGCCGGTCTCTCAACGAATGGCTGTGGGGAGTTCGGCGCAGCGGTCGGTTGCGGTTGAAATCCTTGCTGCGGCGGCTGGAAAGCGGCTTGCCGCTCCGCGGGAGAGGCGAAACGATCCGACAGCGCGTCAAAATCGCCGTCATCCTCCAGGTCATTCTCATCCTCGCCGGGCGGCCGCTGCTGACCGCTTTGCGCCAGCGCTTGCGCAGCCTGCGCAGCGGCAATGAGCCGATAATAATGCTCCGCGTGCTGCAAGTAGTTCTCCGCCGCGACCGGATCTCCGCCCGTGTGAGCATCTCTCGCGAGCTGGAGGTATTTCTCCGCGACGTGATGCGCGTTGCCGCGTATTTTGACGTCTGGTCCGTTCGATTCATAGGATCGCGTCAAAGGATTCGGCCCTCGCCTATTATTTGTCGGCCGGCCGCGCATCCTCTGCTTATTCTGACCTGGTCTCATTTTGACTTCCCAACATCCATCCGATTAGCCCACAGCTTTTCCGATTGTTTTCGGTCCAACTTTCTCGATTTTCGTGTGAGAGAGACGATTCACGCCTTCGTCATTCGAATGGGCTGATCTCATCACACCCGATGCACGGACATGACCAATCGCATTGATCTCGATTCCGTGCGAATTTCCCTTTACCAGCGGCGCGCCCCATGCCGCGTCGGACCATCGTCCTATGTCCGGAAGGCTATTTGCCAGGCGGCCTCGCCTAACCCCGTTCCGCTGCCTCAGCAACCCTTCCCGCGATCAAATAGTTCGCGTTGGCTCGGGGCGAAAGGCCAGGGCGGGGAAAATTTGCGCTGCCGGCGAATCCTTTCCAAACAGACTAGCGGTTTTTGCTTGGATCGCCAAGTCGCGATCCAACCCAGGCTCGAATTCTGGGGTCCGAATCACAAAAGCGGCGACAAAGCATAACCCAGTGCATTGATCAGTTTTTAGCGGACCCTTTTACTGGCTCGATCGGGGCTCGGAAACCCTTTGGGGGATCGGTTAGCCATTCGCGGTCAGGCTCAGGACCAAGGGCCGCCGCGTCCGACTTGCCCATTCCGACCCATTTCAGGGGGTTGAGGTTGCTTAGCACCGATGAGCTCGATCCGCAATTGCTTTGGCACTTTACGGTTTGTCCATCTGGATCGACCGCGCGAATGGTCACGGGCTCGCCCACGGGAAACCCGTGCGTGTAGCGCAGACGCGCATCGCCCACCCCCGCGATTGCTTTCTTTCCCTCTTCCTTAAGCGCCTTCTTGCGCAGGATCTCTTGGTTTATGGGCCAAGAAGGATCCGCTGCAGCGGAGGAACCGGGCGGCGGCAATTCACTATTCGGCGGCAAGACGAGCTTGCCGTGTTCGCGATACTCGATCGGCGGGGGCTTTTCTCCACCACCAAGGCCAGTAAATCCTACCGCCGGGCCGAAAATCGATCCGATCCCTTTCCACAAAGGCGCGTCGCCGTCATCTCCGGCGCTGGCGGGCAAACTGACGAGAGAAGCGGACGTCAACGCCAAGGCGACCGCCGCTGACCGCAAACAAAAGCCCATCGTAGTCGCCTCTTTCCTCCGGAAACGTTGCGACATCGGTTCAACGCTGGCGTGTCTCGCCATGAATTCCGGCTATTCGATGACGGTTGCAACTTCGTTAATCTCGGCCCGACCCAATCCCTAGCTCGCTACGAGGCGGGCTCCCGTGACTTTGGCTCTTTCGACGCGCCGGGGGCCAGCAATAAGTCGAGAATCAAAAGCGCGACCCCGATGTTGATGGCTGCGTCAGCGACATTGAAGACGAAAAAGTGCCGTCCAAACGCGTGCAGATCGAGATAGTCGACGACGGCGCCGTGGGCAACCCGGTCAATTGCATTGCCCAGAGCGCCGCCAATAATCAATCCAAGGCCGACGGCGGGAAGCGCCGATCGGGATCGAAACAACCACAAAATGAGTAAGCCCGTCACCGCCAGAGTCAGCGCCACCAGCGCCATCTGCCCCAAGGCGGAATCGCGGGCGAACAGGCTGAACGAAATGCCCCGGTTCCAGCGCAGCGCGAGATCGAGGAACGGCGTGAGGGGCTTGGGCTCGACGTCAGACCCTGCGGAATAGGCCAGAACGCCAGCCTTTACGATTTGGTCGACCAGCACCACGGCGAGCGCGACCACGCCGCCCAGTGTGGGAGGCTTCATGGCAAGCGACCCAGATCTTTAAGTTCGCGAAGCGCCTCCGCGTCGCGAGGAGTTATGTCGGGAAACTCAGGCGAGGCGGTAGCTGGATCGAAGTAACGCCATGAGCGAGCGCATTTCAGGCCTTGAGCCCGCTCCACAACGACGCCGACGTCGGGCGCGTCGGGCAGCCGAAACGCCGTCGCGGGCATGGCCGCCCCGAATTCGATCGCAATGTCCGAAGTGATGCAGATCTCGGCGAAATCGACGCCATCGAGCGCCTTCAGATGCTCGGGATTGCTGAGATAGACCCGTGGCGCGGCTTCGAGGGACGAGCCGATCTGCTTCTCCGCGCGAGCGATCTCAATCGCGCCGGTGACGGCGAGCCGCAGCATGCGGATCGTCTCCCAGGTCTTGGCCAGTTGGTCATCCCGCCACGCGTTGGGAATCGCGGGAAATTGCTCGAGATGGATCGAGCCATGGACGGCGTCCCGCGCGCCCCATGCTTCCTCCGTGGTGAAAACCAGGACCGGCGCAAGCCACACCGTCACGGCGCGGAAAATGTGCTCGATCGTCTCCAACGCCCCACGTCGTCGGACGCTTGACGGCGGATCGCAGTAGAGGGCGTCCTTGCGAATGTCGAAATAAAAGGCCGAGAGGTCGGCGTTCATGAACGCCGTGATCGTCGCAACGACGCGCGCGAAGTCGAAGTTCTCATAAGCTTCGCGAACCTTGAGATCGAGTTCGGCAAGCTTGTGGAGCATCAAGCGCTCGAGCCCGGTCATAGCCGAGTGGCCGACCGAATCGCCCACTTCCCGATGAGCGAGGGTTCCGAGCATCCAGCGAAGCGTGTTGCGCAACTTACGATAATTGTCGCTGACGGCCTTCAGGATTTCGGGGCCGATGCGTTGATCGTCGG
>DATCEJ010000630.1:0-13638 GCA_036510135.1 Roseiarcus sp.
TCAGCGCGAGCTCGTACTTGAGCGCTTCACGCGTGCGCTCCGGAACGCCATCAGGATAGCGCATTTCTGCACCTGCCTGAGCGAAAGCTTCGAGCGCCTCCTGGGGCGTCGCATGGCCTTCGCGCAGCTCTTCCGGGTAGCAATGCTTGAGTTCGTCAAGGCTGAAGGCGAGGCCGTCGAGGAAATGGATGGTCTAGGCGACGGCCTGCGGCGCTTCGGCAAACAGCCGCGCCATTTCGCGTGGAGCTTTGAGATGGCGCTCGGCGTTCGCTTGAGCGAGGCGCCCGGCCACCTCGAGCGTGGCTTTCTCGCGGATACAGGTGATGACGTCGGCGAGCGTGCGCCGCTCGGGAATATGCATCATCACGTCGTTGGTCGCAATCAACGGCGCGCCGACAGAGCGTGCGAGCGCCGAGCGCCGAGTCATCCCGCCACGCATGTCCAAGCCATAGGTGAGGCTTGCGCCGATCCATAGACGCTTGCCGAAAACGTCGCGCAGGCGGGCGACAGCAGCGCCCTCGTCCATCTCCTGATAGTCGAGCTTCTCCTTGTCTTTTTGTGAGAGAGAGGCGTTCCTGCCAACATCGTCTGGGGAGGAAGGAAGCGCGACGATCTGGAGGCCGTCGCCGCGGTCCAGAAGGTCCTTGAGGATGAGCCAGCATTCGCCTTTGGGCGCACGCGAGTTGCCCTCAGTCAGAATCCGGCAGAGCCGGCCATAGGCTGCGCGGTCTTTCGGATAAACGAGGACGTCAGGGCTGCCGTCGATGAAGATGAGACGCGCGCCCGGAACGACCCGAGTGGCCGCCATCGCCTCAAAGTTGTCGCGTGCGAACGTATGCGCGCGCACGACGCCGGCGAGCGAGTTGCGGTCGGCTATCCCGATCCCGGCGAGGCCGAGCTCGGCGGCGCGCGCGACCATTTCTTCGGGATGCGAGGCTCCGCGGAGGAAAGAGAAGTTCGTCATCGTCGCCAGTTCGGCGAACCGCGGCTCAAGCCGGATCAAGGAGGCGCCGCTCCTTTATGCGTGCGAAATTAGGCTAGAACAAAGATAGAACGATTATAATCGAAAACACAAGCGTCAAAGCTTTGCCGGAATCTCCGGCCCCTGAACGCACGCGTAAGGGTTCCTGTCGCGCACAACGCGCGGCAGGAAGACCTACGCCCTATTCCCTGCCGCTCCCGTCAGCGAGGCGCGCGATGGCGTCGAAGAACAGGCCGCGGAAGCGTTCAGCGTCGACGGCGACCGCCACCTCGGTGTTGGCGAGACGGCCCCACTGGCCGCGCCAGTCGACGACCGTCGCGCCGGTCGTCAGGCGCCCGGTTGTCTCGACGTCGACGGCCGCACGGCGCGTTTCGACCAGCGTCGGGTCGAGCGCCACCGCGACCGCCAGCGGGTCGTGCATGGTGAAAATCCGCTTGCCGAGCATTTTTTCCATGCGCTCGAAATAGAACCGCGACGCATCCTCGAGGAAGCGGGTCAGCTTGGCTCCGTGCGGCTTGCCGGCGATGCGCGAGGCGATCGCCGCGATGTCATTCTCGTCGATGATCGTCTTGCGGGTGACGTCGAGGCCGATTGCGATCACGGGCGCAGCGCCAACGCCGCCGAAGGCGCGAAACACGACACGGGCCGCCTCCGCATCGTGCCAGATGTTGAATTCGGCCGCGGGCGTGACATTGCCCGGCTCCGAATAGGCGCCGCCCATGATGACGAACCGCTTGACGAGGCGTGGCAGCTCGGGTTCGCGCATGACGGCGAGCGCGATGTTCGTCAACGGCCCCGTCGCGCACAGGATAAGGCGGCCGGAGTGCGTGCGCGCCGCGGCGATGATCGAATCCGCGGCATGCAGCGCGTCCGATAATTCCTCCGGCTCCGGCAAGATCGCATGGCCAAGGCCGCTCGCGCCGTGAATTTCGCTTGCGTCCCTCGCGGCAATGGAAATCGCAGTCGCAGAACCCGGCCAGACTGGAATATCCGCTCGGCCCCCAAGCGCGAGGACCGAGCGTGTGTTCCGCGTTGCGGCGGCGAGCGAAACATTGCCAACGACCGTTGAGACGCCGAGGATTCGCGCCCTGTCATGCGCGCAGGCGTAGAGCAGCGCAAGCGCATCGTCGATGCCAGTATCGACGTCGAGGAGGAGAGGCTCCGCGAGCTCGGTCATCAAGGCAATCTCCTCTTGGGTCTCATGCGCCCCGCGACAGGCGGCTAAGCGGCGCGGGACCTAAGGTCGAATCGCAAAGGTCCGGCGCTCCTTGCCGACCCAGCGCAACAGCAGAAGAACGGCGACGACGGCGAGCCCGGTCGCAAGGCCGATCCATACGCCGACCGCGCCGAGCGGAGTCAAGAACCCCAGCGCAAGGCCGACTGGCGCCCCGATGGCCCAGTAGCCGAGAAGCGCGATGACGAAAGGCCATTTCGAATCGTGCAGCCCGCGCAGCATGTTGGCGAGGACGCATTGACTCGCATCGACGACCTGGAAAACCGCCGCGATCTTGAGCAACGCGACGGCGACCGCAACGGCGCTCGCATTCTCGGGCGCGTCGACGTTTATGAAGGGCGCGATCAAGAGTCGCGGCACGGCGATCATCGCGGTCGCCGACAAGACGGCATAGAGGAGCGTGAGGCCGAAGGCGCACCAGCCCGCATGCGCAATTGCTCGGGCGTTGTGCGCGCCGTAGGCAAGGCCAACCCGAACCATCGCCGCCTGACCCAAGCCGAGCGGGACCATGAAGGCGACCGACACGATCTGCAAGGCGGCGGTATGCGCTTCGAGCGCGGTGCGGCCGATCAGGCCCATTGCCATCGTAGCGGCGGAAAACACGCCGACTTCCGCGAGAATCATCGCGCCCATCGGCAGGCCAAGCCGCCACAGCGCGACGAACTCGCGTCGAGCCGGGCGCCATGGCAGGGCGAACGGTCGAAGCCGCCGCAGTCGTGGCTCGACAAACGAGGCCCCCAGCAGAATCAAGAACATCAAGGTCTGCGACAGCGTGGTCGCAACACCGGAGCCGATGATTCCGAGCGCCGGCATGCCAAGCTTGCCGAACACGAGCGCATAATTGGCGAGGGCGTTGAAAGCCACCGCGACCAGGCCGGCGATCAGCGTCGGGCGTGGCCGCTCAAGCGCCGAAAAGATGCAGCGCGCGGTGATGAACAGAAGGTTCGGCAGCAGGCTCCATTGATAGCCGCGCATGTAGGTTGCGGCATCGCGTGCGAGATCGGCCGACTCGCCGACAGCCAGCAGAATCCGCTCCGTCTGCCATAGATAGAGCCAGGCGACGGCGGAGAACGCGGCGGCTGACAAGAGCGACTGATGCGTTGCGCGCCGGAGCGCCTCGCCACCCTCGCCGGCGCCAATTTTCGCAGCCGCGATCGGGGCCAGCGCCGCAACGATGCCGATGCCGAGCACCATCGCGGGCTGAAAGAGGGTAAAGCCAAGGGCGCCGGCGGCGAGGGCGCGCGGCGACAGCCGGCCGAGCATGATGAAGTCGGTCGCGGTCATCGCGTAGATCGCGACATTGGCGAGAACGATCGGCCAGCCGAGCACGAGCGTCGCGCCGAACTCGCGCTTCAGCGAGCCGCTAGCAGCTGCGGCTTCCAGCGGTCGCACGGCGGCGCCCATGATCGTTTGGTCCTAATGAAGGGGCCGGTGCATACCGGAAAGGCGTTGAGTGGGCAAACGCCGCCTGCTTTGGCTGCGATGCAGGTCTAATGTTCGCAGACGGAGGTTCGCTCGTAGAACTCAAAGCGCCGCGCAGCTGCTGGAGGTCATCCGACGGTTCGAGCAATCCAGTTGAGGGCGTCAGCAAGCCGCTCCCCCAACGCCAGATGAGGGGCGCCTTCGACGCGCCAAAATTCTTTCGGCGCATTGGCGAGCGCGAACAATTTCTCGCCGAAGCGGATGGGCACGACAACATCTTTAGTCCCGTGCACGATCAGGGTTGGCGCCTTGACCGAGCCGATCAGCAAGTCGTTGCGGAACGGATCGCGAAGCAATGCGCGAACCGGGACGAACCAGTAGGTCGCCGCTGCGACATCGGCGATCGAGGAATAGGGCGAGTCAAGCACGAGGGCGCCGACCTTGTGGCGCGCGGCCAGCGCGACCGCAACCCCGGATCCAAGCGACTCTCCCAGAGCGACGATGCGCTCTGGCGCGACACTTGCAATCGCCGCCGCATAAGCCGCTTCGCCATCGAGCTTGAGTCCACGCTCGCTTGGAGAGCCAGTCGAGCTGGCATAGCCGCGATATTCGATCGCGAGCAGTCCCATACCCGCCTTGGCCATCGCGCGAAAGCGTTCGACGCGCAGAGCGAGGCCACCGGCATTGCCGTGAAAATAGAGGATCAGAGGGCGCTCTGGCGCGGGCGGAAAGCTCCACGCGACCAGGCTTTCCCCGTCTTCGGTCGTCAGACGAAGAACCTGGGCGTTGAGTCCGAGGGTCGCCGGATCGACCTCAGCGGCGTCGCACCGAAACAGGATTTTCCGTTGGCCGAAGAAAAGTCCGACGAACAACACAAGGTAGAGCGCGACGCACGCCGCAATGGCGATCAGCACGAGCGGCCGCGCTCCGGCGCCGCGTTTAGTGGCCCAGCGCCTTCACGATCGCATCGGTCATCTTTTTCGCGTCGCCAAACAGCATCAGCGTGTTGTCGCGAAAAAACAGTTCGTTCTCGACGCCCGCGTAGCCCGAGCCCATGCCGCGCTTGACGAACAAAACTGTCTTCGCCTTGTCGACATCGAGAATTGGCATGCCGTAAATGGGCGATTTCGGATCCGTTTTGGCGGCGGGATTTGTGACGTCGTTGGCGCCGATGACATAAGCGACATCGGCTTGCGGGAACTCGCTGTTGATGTCCTCGAGCTCGAAGACTTCGTCATAAGGCACGTTGGCTTCGGCAAGCAACACGTTCATGTGACCCGGCATGCGGCCAGCGACAGGATGGATCGCATATTTGACCTCGACGCCGTTCTTCTTGAGCATTTCTCCCATCTCACGCAGCGAGTGCTGCGCCTGCGCGACCGCCATGCCATAGCCCGGAACGACGATCACCTTGGACGCGTTCTTCATCATGAAGGCCGCGTCCTCGGCCGATCCCTGCTTAACGGGACGGGTTTCCTTCGAGCCTGCCCCGCTCGCGACCTCGCCGCCCCACCCGCCGAGGATGACCGATATGAAGGATCGGTTCATTCCCTTGCACATGATGTAGGAGAGGATCGCGCCCGAGGAGCCGACCAGGGCGCCCGTGATGATGAGCGCCAGATTGCCGAGCGTGAAACCGATGCCCGCGGCCGCCCAGCCGGAATAGGAATTGAGCATCGAGATCACGACCGGCATGTCTGCGCCGCCGATCGGAACGATGAGCAGCACGCCGAGCGCGAACGACACGAGCGCGATGAGCCAGAAGAACGCCGCCGCCTGCGTGGCGTAGAAGAGCGCAATCAGGAGCACGAGCGCCACGCCGAGGCCGCCATTGATAAGGTGGCGCTGCGGCAAAAGGATCGGCGCCCCGGACATCCGTCCGTCGAGCTTCAGGAAAGCGATGATCGAGCCCGTGAACGTCACCGCGCCGATCGCGAGCCCGAGCGACATCTCGATGATGCTCCCGGGATTGATGATGTCGCCCTCTTCGATGCCGAAGGCTTCGGGCGCATAAAACGCGCCGGCCGCGACCAGCACCGCGGCCAGGCCGACCAGCGAATGGAACATCGCCACCAATTGCGGCATCGCGGTCATGGCGATCGTGCGGGCGCGCCATGCGCCGATGCCCCCGCCGATGGCGATGCCGAGAATGATGAGCAGCCAGGAGAACGCGCTCGACGGCGGACGAACCGCCAGCGTCGTCAGCACCGCGACGCCCATGCCGATCATGCCGAAGCGGTTGCCTTGCCGCGAGGTCGCTGGCGAAGAGAGGCCGCGCAGCGCGAGAATGAACAGAATGCCGGAGACGAGGTAGAGCAGGGCCGCAAGATTGGCGTTCACCGGCGTCAGCCCTTCTTCTTGTACATCGCCAGCATGCGCTCGGTGACCAGAAAGCCGCCGAAGATGTTTATCGAGGCGAGGATGAGCGCGATAAAGCCGACCAGCCGTGCAAATCCCGATCCGCTGTCGACGGCGGCGACCCCGACCGACAAGAGGGCGCCGACAACGATGACCGAGGAAATGGCGTTTGTCTCGGACATCAGCGGCGTGTGCAGCGCCGGCGTCACCGACCAGACGACATAATAGCCGACAAAGACCGCGAGCGCGAAGATCGCCAGCCTGAACACGAACGGATCGATCGCGCCGCCGGAGGCGGCGTGCCCAGCCGCTGCGAGTTGATCGCTGTAGGCTCGCGCAGCCTCAGCAGCCTGCCGGGCAGCATCAGAGGCGGCTCGGAGTTTTTCTATCGCGGTGTCAATATTGTCCATCGGGCTCTCCGGCGCTGACAGCGCGCAAGCGTCTATTGCGGCATGAAATTTGGGTGAACAATCGCGCCGCCACGGGTGAGGCATGTCGCCTTCACCAGTTCGTCGTCCCAATTGACCGCGAGCGACTTGTTCGCCTTGTCGATCAGCGTTTCGGCGAAAGCGTAAAGGTTGCGCGCGTAAAGCGCCGAAGCCGAGGATGGGATCCGCGTGACGTTGGAATAGCCAACGATTCTGACGCCGTTGTCGCTGAACGCCAATTCGCCTGGCCGCGAGAGCTCGCAATTTCCCCCGCGCTCGACGGCGAGATCGACAATGACCGAGCCGGGGCGCATCGACTTGACCATGTCGGCGGTGACAAGACGCGGCGCCGGGCGGCCGGGAATCAGCGCGGTGGTGACGACGATGTCCTGTTTAGCGATATGCGACGCGATGAGGTCGGCCTGCTTCGCCTTGTAGGCGTCCGACATTTCCTTGGCGTAGCCGCCCGAGGTTTCAGCCTGCTTGAATTCCTCGTCTTCGACAGCGATGAACTTCGCTCCCAGGGACTCGACCTGCTCCTTGGTCGCCGGTCGCACGTCGGTCGCCGTGACCACGGCGCCAAGGCGCCGGCCGGTGGCGATCGCCTGCAGGCCGGCGACGCCAACGCCCATAACAAACAGCTTCGCGGCCGTGACCGTGCCGGCGGCGGTCATCATCATCGGAAAAGCCCGGCCGTATTCGGCCGCGGCGTCGATCACCGCGCGATAGCCAGCGAGATTCGCCTGGCTTGACAGCACGTCCATCGACTGGGCGCGGGTGATGCGTGGGAGAAGCTCCATGGCGAAGGCGGCCACCCCGGCCTTCGCCATCGTCTCGATCGCATCCCGATGTTCATAGGGGTCCATCGTCGCGACGACGACTGAAGCCGACTTGAGGCGGGGAATTTCGCCGCTGCTCGGCCGGCGAACCTTCAACACGAGATCGGCGCCAAGCGCTTCATCGGCCGAGACGAGGCGCGCGCCGGCGGATTGATACTCGGCGTCTGGAAATCCAGCTTTCGCGCCCGCTCCGTGTTCGACTGAGACATCCGCCCCGAGTCCCGCGAATTTTTTGACCGTCTCCGGGGTCGCTGCGACACGCATTTCAGCGGCGTCTGTTTCGGCCGGAACTCCGATCAGCATCAAGCTTCCCCCGACACCGTCGACGTGCGGCGCAACGAGCGTTTGCTCGGAGTCTCCCCCGCGTAGCGACAGCAGATCGCTGCTGTCGTGACAGACTTAGATCATCGGCCTTCGAGCCGCAACGCGAACGGGAGGGTGGTAGGCGCGCGAAGAGTCGCGACGGAGCTAAGGGCTGGACCAGGAGGAATGGGAGACGCCCAACCCTGCGCTGGATCGATGGCGCGGCCGCGTCAGGCCCGCGCTACGGCTTCGGCCAGGCGATCGTTGGTTTTGTCTCGCACCTCCAGCGTCTCGAACTTGAGGAGCTCGACCTCGGCTTCCTCCTGCGCGGCCTTGGCCTCCTCGATCTGACCCAAAAGCTCTACGATCGAGCTCTTGAGATTGTCCCGCCTGACCGACGTCGCCCGGGCGTAGGTCGGATAGGCGAAATGGGCGGGGTCGGCGATGCCGGCGCGCTTCTCTTCGTTGGCGATCTCGCGATCGAGGTCGCCGATCATGCGGGTGAACTCGGCCAGCATCATCTCGATCTGCCCAACTCGGCGGCGCTTCTCCTCGAGTTGAAAGCGCTTCAGACGGATAAGCGTGTCCCGCGACTTCATTCCGGCAGACTCCTTGGCAACTCCAACGCGCGAGGACGTCACGATCCTCTGGTCACGACTACGAGACGGCGGGACGATGCATGACGAAGGTTTCTGCTTTCTTACGTCACGGGACGGCGGAGCTTTGTCGGCTTGGCTGCCGAAGCGGACAGAACTCCGGGACAAGCGGCGAAAGGTCGCCAGCGGTTTGGGACGTTAGCAGTTCATTTACGCGGTTCGTTAACAATCGGGTCAAGGCGCCTTGTGGAAGGGCCGGATAATCTTCCATCGGCGTTCCACGGCGCGACATAGCCTTTCAACCGTGTCGCCGAACTGTGAGTCCAAAGAATCTGTTAGGTTCGTTTGTTGATGTGATGCATTAATTTTTATCCTTGCCAAATACTGTTTCTTATCAAATTGTTACTAATATCATTCGGCATAGGGTCAGGGGACTTGCGCAAATGAATCAGGGTTTGTTAACCAAGGGCGGTCAGTGTTCAATTCGAATCGGGCCAAGGTCGCGCCAGCGAGTCTTGGGCACGAGCGCGACGTACATAACCGCGGTCATGAAGCGACGGGCGAGGCGGGGAGCCTAATATGCGGGTACTTTTGATCGAAGACGATACGGCGACCGCGCAAAGCATTGAACTGATGTTGAAGTCGGAGAACTTCAACGTCTATGTCACGGATCTTGGCGAGGAGGGCATCGACCTCGGCAAGCTTTATGATTACGACATCATTCTGCTTGATCTCAACCTACCCGATATGTCCGGCTACGAGGTGCTGCGCTCGCTCCGGGTCACCAAGATAAAGACGCCTATTCTGATCCTATCCGGGATGGCCGGCATCGAGGACAAGGTCAAAGGGCTCGGCCATGGCGCCGATGACTATCTGACCAAGCCGTTCCACAAGGACGAACTCGTGGCCCGCATCCACGCCATCGTGCGCCGTTCAAAGGGACACGCGCAGTCTGTGATCATCACCGGCGACCTTACCGTCAACCTCGATCAGAAGACGGTCGAAGTCGACGGAGCGCGGGTGCATCTGACCGGCAAAGAATATCAAATGCTGGAACTGCTCTCGCTGCGGAAGGGCACGACGCTGACCAAGGAGATGTTTCTCAACCACCTCTATGGCGGCATGGATGAGCCGGAACTCAAGATCATCGACGTTTTCATATGCAAATTGCGCAAGAAACTGGCGACGGCGTCGGGCGGCCGAAATTATATTGAGACGGTGTGGGGCCGCGGGTACGTACTGCGCGAGCCCTCGCCAAACGAGGAGCGCATTCCTGCGTGAGCCGGCGCGCCACTCGCAGCACCGAGTCCGCCCCCGATTGCCTGAGCTTGGCGATATGGCCTCCTTGGGGAGACGTGACGCCCTCGATGGATGCACGCTTTGAGTCAGGCAGTTCAGATTCGTAAAATCTTAACTCGGGACCGCCAGAATCTCCTCAAGGACTCCCGCCGCAAATTCGTTGCGTTCGTTTTCCATCACGTTCCATCTTTTTGTGAGGTCGGAAGCCTGCTTCGCCGTAATCGCAGGCCTGTCAAGCTGCTCGAGTTCGTCGTACTGCGCCACGGGCATCACATTGCCAAGCCCGCCGTCAAATAGCAGGTAAGCCAAGACTACTTCGGACACGCGCGCGAAGGTCCGTGTGACCGCTGTTATCTTATCCAGTGTCGGTTGGATCGCAGCCAGGTCAACGCGATGGCGCCGGTGTCTGCCCGCTGCGTGCGCCAGGAAATTGTCGGTCCAATCGACGATCGACCCGGCATTCGTTTCGGTGAGCCAACGCCGAAGCGTCTTAACGTGCCTCGTCGGAATGCGGTCCAGTCGTTGGCGATTTGCAGGATCGACTCCGGATATGCGGTCGAACGTTTCATGCGCTTGTTGTGACGGCGAATAAGCATCTGGACCGTGCCGTGCTGCCCAGAATGTGCTGTTGCCTGCCACAAGTTGCGCCGTGACTACACGCTTCCTCGCTGTTTCACAATCGTACGGGAGACCATCGAAGGCCACAAAGTTCTCGCGAGTGAAAAGCCCGACGTTTCTATCAATATCTTTGAGCAAGTTTGCCAGAGAGATCACGCCGCTTTTCCTGTCGTCCATTAGCCTGCGGATCGCAAGAGTTTGAATCGCAATATGTCCCTCGATCAGGGCTTCGGCGATCAGGGAATTTCCGAGCGCGCCTTCCTCATTGGTTTCTCCAGCTCTGGCAAGTACACGAAACGAAACGTCATTCCACACGAGCGAGCAGATGCTCAATGTAATAGCGTGATGCTCATCATGCCTGAGCCAATCCAGCCACTCGGACCGTTTCGCGCGGAATCTTTCTAGCGCGGGCTTGTCTGTTACGTCGCAGTCTTTGATCGCGTACTTATAGGATGTCGGATTCATCTCGCGCGAAGGCGTGTTGACCTACCTAGGCAAGACCGTCGAGCCCATTAGGACCTCGTCGATCGACGCCGCGCATTGTCGGCCTTCTCGGATGGCCCACACGACCAGCGACTGGCCGCGGCGCATGTCGCCGCAAGCAAAGACCTTGGCCTTCGAGGAGGCGTATTTCTTGGTATCAGCGAGCACGTTGCCGCGTGGATCCAGCGACACGCCAAGTTCGGCGAGAAGGCCGTCCTTGACTGGCGACACGAAGCCCATCGCGAGCAGAATGAGGTCGGCCGGCAGAGTGAACTCGGTACCCGCGATCGGCTTCATCTTCTCGTCGATGCGCACGCACTGAAGACCGGTGACGGCGCCGCTATCGCCCTCGAAGGCGATCGTATTCACCGCAAAGTCGCGCTCCGCGCCTTCTTCGTGGCTCGAGGAGGTGCGAAGCTTCAACGGCCAGTTCGGCCAGGTCAGCATCTTATCCTCCTGCTTCGGCGGCATCGGCATGATCTCGAGCTGGGTCACCTTGAGAGCGCCCTGGCGGATCGAGGTTCCGATGCAGTCCGAGCCGGTATCGCCGCCGCCGATGACCACGACACGCTTGCCGGCGGCGACGATCGACGCGTTCGTGCCGATCGGCTCGTTGGCGACGCGACGGTTCTGCTGCGGCAGGAAGTCCATGGCGAAATGAACGCCGTCGAGGTCGCGGCCGGGAACGGGCAGGTCGCGAGACGACTCCGATCCGCCCGCAAGCGCGATCGCGTCGTAGTCTTCGACAAGGCTTTGCCCCGTCACCGTCACGCCGATATGAGCGTCGTAGTGGAACGTGACGCCCTCGGCCTCCATCTGCTTGACCCGCCGGTCGATGTGGCGCTTCTCAAGCTTGAAATCGGGGATCCCATAGCGCAACAGGCCGCCGGCTTTGCCGTTCTTCTCATAGACATGAACGTCGTGGCCGGCGCGCGCGAGTTGCTGGGCGCAAGCGAGACCCGCGGGACCGGAACCTACAACGGCAATCTTCTTATCCGTCTTGCGAGCCGAGGGCTCTGGTTTGATCCAGCCTTCAGCGAACGCGCGGTCGATGATCGCGCATTCGATGGTCTTGATCGTGACCGGCGAGTCCTGGATGTTCAGGGTGCAAGATGCTTCGCATGGCGCCGGACACACGCGCCCGGTGACTTCCGGGAAGTTGTTGGTCGAGAGCAGATTGCGCGCGGCTTCGGCCCAGTCGCCACGGTAGACGAGGTCGTTCCAGTCGGGGATCTGGTTGTTGACCGGACAGCCGATGTGACAATAGGGGATACCGCAATTCATGCACCGCGAGGCCTGATTGCGCGTCGCCTCCTCGCTCAACGGCAGCATAAACTCGCGATAGTGACGAATTCGGTCGGAGGCCGGCGCATAACGCCGGTCCGCACGATCGATCTCCAAAAACCCCGTGACCTTGCCCATCTTGGCACCCCAGAGGCGTGACGCCGGTCCCTATATCGCGCGCGGAAGCCCCGATCCGCTTCAATAACGCGCCGACTTTATCTTGCAAGAACTTTGCCGGCTCGATCTTGGGTGGCTGTTCCGACGACGGTCGGCCACAATTGACGGCGGCTAGTTCGAGCGGCGATCGGCGAAGTTTACCGCCAGGAGAATTTACTCCCCAGCGACAAGCATCGCCGGCCCGCTTTGGGCTGCGAGCTCAGCCAGTGCGCGCCGATACTCGACCGGCATCACCTTGCGGAACTTCGGCAAATAGGCCTCCCAGTCCTCAAGAATGCTCCGAGCGCGAGTCGAGCCGGTGTAGCGCGCGTGGTTGACGATCAGCTGATGCAGGCGCTCGGCGTCAAATCGGCTCATGTCGCGCATCACGTCGACTCTGCCGTGGTGCTCGAGATCGCCGCCGGAATGCAGATGGCGCTGCATGACCTCTTCCTCGGCAGCGACCGGATTGAGCTCCACCATTGCCAAATTGCAACGCTCGGCGAACGTGCCGCCCTCGTCGAGAACGTAGGCGATGCCGCCTGACATGCCCGCAGCGAAGTTGCGCCCTGTCTCACCGATGACCACGATGACGCCGCCGGTCATATATTCGCAGCCATGATCGCCCGTGCCCTCGACGACCGCGATCGCGCCGGAATTGCGCACCCCGAAGCGCTCACCCGCGACGCCGCGGAAATAGCATTCGCCGGCGGTCGCGCCGTAAAGAACAGTGTTGCCGACGATGATCGAGGTTTCCGGCGTCAGCTTTCTCGCCTCCTGCGGCGGGTAGACAACGATACGCCCGCCCGACAATCCCTTGCCGACATAGTCGTTCGCCTGTCCCTCGAGCTCGAGCGTCACGCCTTTGGCGAGGAAGGCCCCGAAGCTTTGGCCCGCGGTGCCTTTGAATTTGACGTGGATGGCTTCGTCACGCAGTCCGGCGTTCCCGTGTCGCCTTGCGATGACGCCCGACAACATCGCTCCAGTCGACCGATCGGCGTTGCGGATGGAAAGGTCGAGACGCACGTGCTTGCCGCGTTCGACAGCGTCTTTCGTATCGGCGATGAGGCGGCGGTCGAGTACAGTCTCGAGCCCGTGATCCTGAGCGACGCTATGGTGAATGGTGTCTTCCGGCCAGGGCGTCGGCTTGAAGAACAGGTTCGAAAAGTCGAGCCCATGCGACTTGGCGTGCTCGTTGAGCTTCTTCTGGTCCAGCATTTGCCGCTGGCCGACCATCTCATCGAACGTGCGGTAGCCAAGTTCGGCCATCAGCGCGCGAACCTCTTCGGCGACGAAGAAGAAATAGTTGATGACATGCTCCGGCTTGCCGGCGAAGCGCTTGCGCAGAACCGGGTCCTGCGTCGCGACGCCGACCGGGCAGGTGTTCAGATGGCATTTGCGCATCATGATGCAGCCGGCGGCGATCAGCGGCGCGGTGGCGAAACCGAACTCGTCCGCGCCCAGAAGCGCACCGATCACCACGTCGCGGCCCGTGCGCACGCCGCCATCGACTTGCACGGCGATGCGGGATCTGAGGCCGTTCATCACCAGCGTCTGATGGGTCTCCGCGAGGCCGATCTCCCAGGGGCTTCCGGCATGTTTGATGGAGGTCAGCGGCGAGGCGCCTGTCCCGCCC
>DATCEJ010000631.1:0-5776 GCA_036510135.1 Roseiarcus sp.
CGAGCGGCTCGCGTTTGATCGTGTCGGACGCGCCTGCGAGATCGAAGGTCCATCGCACCAGTCGCGCGGACGCGCGTTTCGGCGTCGATCCATCCGAATTGGGGAACAAGGGCGCCACCGGATATTCCATGACGTCCGCGAAGATGGTGTCGCCCTCTTCCCAGGCATTCATTGGGTGGAAGACGTAGCAGGCCTCGGTCGTGAACCAGCGCATGGTCTCGACGCCCGCGTCCCGCGCCATCACGCCGACATGAGCTCCCTTGTCTGGCTCCCACGCGAAGGCGGGGCCGCCGCGCATTGCCCGCTGAAGATCGCCCGTCAGCGGCAGGATAGGGAAGAGGGCATGCCGGCGGGTCACCAGAAAGTCATGCACCATGCTCGAAAAGGGCGCTTCGAAATCGTCGCGCCGCGTGACGCACCCTTTTGCGTCCGTCACGCCGTAGGACATGGTCTTCGAGAATGGCGTCGTCCCGACCGAATAGCCGAACCACGTCATCTCGCCGGTCTCGGGGTCGATTTTGGGATGAGCGGTCACGCGGCCTTTGTAGGGCTCGACATAGCCGCGCGATTCAAGGCTCTTGGGATCAAGCTCGAACGGCCTGTTCGCCTCCACGAGCGCGAGAAGGCGACCTGCGTGCCAGATAATGTTGGTGTTGGCCGTGCCGCTGTCTTTGCCGACCACCGAAGGATCCGCCGCGCGTGGATCAAAACCGCCAAACAGGGCCTTGCCCGCCGCGTGCTCGAGTTCCCATTTCGGCGTTCGGACATAGCGATTGCGATAAGCGACCTTACCGCCGTCGACGAAGAACGCATGGATCATGCCGTCGCCGGAGAACCAATGGTAATGGCCGCGCGGTTCGAACTGCGGGTTCGGCCCGTTGCGGTAGAAGGCGCCCCTGAGGCCGGCCGGAAACTCGCCAGTGACTTCGAGGTCGAAATCGTCCTCGCTGCGCACCGGCGCGAAATTGCCTGAGAGGTAAGGATTGGTCGTGAGTGTCGGTCCGTCCATGGACGCGTCTCCCAGAAGCGCTGATTGAATAGGCTCAGTTCGAGAACGTGTCGCAGTCGTTGATATCGCCGCTCTTCAGGCCGGCCGTCAGCCATTTCTGGCGCTGCGCCGAGGAGCCGTGGGTGAAGCTGTCGGGCACCGCGTAGCCGCGGGCGGCGGTCTGCAGCCGGTCGTCGCCGATCGCCTGCGCCGTCGCCAGCGCCCGTTCGACGTCGCCAGGTTGGAGGATCTTCCATTTGTCGTTCGCGTGGTTGGCCCAGACGCCAGCCAGGCAGTCGGCCTGCAATTCGACCCTGACGGACAGCGCGTTGGCCTGGGTCTGGCTCCCTCTCTGCTTCAGGTTGTCGACCTTGTCGAGGATGCCGAGCAGATCCTGAACGTGATGGCCGATCTCGTGCGCCACCACGTAGGAATAGGCGAATTCGCCGCCGCCGCCCAACTTGGTCTTCATGTCTTTGAAGAAGGACGTGTCGAGGTACACTTTCTTGTCGATCGGGCAGTAGAACGGTCCCATTGCCGCCTGCGCGCCGCCGCATCCGGAACGCGTCGCGCCGTCGTAGATGACGAGCGGCGCCGGCTGGTATTGAACGTGCGCCTGCGCGGGCAGCACTTCCGTCCAGACCGCCTCCGTGCCGCCGACGACCTTGGAGAGAAAAGCGCGCATGGGGTCGTTCGGGTCGGCGGGCGCGCTTGTCGGCGGCGGGGCGCTCTGTTGCCCGACCCCCATCATTTCGGCGCCGCTGATGAGCACCTGAGGCGAAATGCCGGTGAAATAACTGATGGCGAAAATGACGACGATGGCGCCGAGGCCCAGGCCGCCGGCGCCGACCGCCCCGCCGCGCTGCCCACGCCGATCCTCGATATTCGAGGAGGACGGCATGTTGTCGTATTCCATTGTCCACTCCGAGCAAAGCCGGTTAACGCATTTTAACCATCCTATCAGACAAAGCGCTGACGGAGTAGCGGCTCGACGCCACGCCGGCGCAAAGCCTTTGTTTAGGCCTTTGCCAGACAGTGTCTGGACTTTGGCTCGCAAAAGGCCGCGAAACCCATGCCGCCGACCTATTCCCTCGTCGTGCCGATCTTCAACGAGGAGGCCGTCATCCCGGTCCTGCTCAAACGCCTCGACGGCCTCCTCGATTCGCTCGACGGGCCGGGCGAAGTGATATTCGTCGACGACGGATCGAAGGATACAAGCGCGATCGTGATCGAGGCCAAGACGCGCGTCGACCAGCGCTATCGGCTGATAAAACTGTCGCGCAATTTCGGCCACCAGATCGCGATCACCGTCGGGCTCGATCATTCCGCTGGCCGCGCGGTCATCGTGATGGACGCAGATCTGCAGGACCCGCCGGAAGTCGTCCTGGAGATGATCACCAAGTGGAAAGAGGGCTACGAAATCGTCTCAGCCGAGCGCGCCTCGCGTCAAGGCGAAAGCCGGTTCAAGCAGGCGAGCGCGGATCTTTTCTACCGCCTCATGGGGAAGCTCGGCGACGTTTCGACGCCGCGTAACACCGGCGATTTCCGCTTGGTCGATCGCAAGGCGCTCGACTGCTTTCTCTCCATGCCCGAGCGCGACCGGTTCGTGCGCGGCATGTTCGCCTGGATCGGGTTCCGCCACGGAACGGTGACCTTCGATCGCCCGCCGCGCGCCGCGGGGATAAGCAAGTATTCGCTTCATAAGATGATCGGTCTTGCGGCGAACGGGATCATCTCGTTCTCGGACGCGCCGCTTCGCCTTGCGCTCTGGGCAGGCGGCGTGGTGTCCGCGCTTGCATTCATCTATGGATTGAGCGTCATTGGGCGGTGGGCCCTCAGTGACCCGACCCTCGAGCGCGGCTGGAGCTCGACGATCGTCATCATCGCCGCGCTAGGCGGCGCCAACATGCTGATGACCGGCGTGATCGGGCTCTATGTCGGACGCATTTATGCCGAGGCGAAGGGCCGGCCGCTCTACATCGTCGAGCGCGCGATAGGCTTTGAGGACGCGCCCACGGCCGCTCGACGGCCGGCGGCGACACGGAGCTAGCGGCCGCCGAGGAAGGGGAGCCCGACTTTCGCCAACGGCCACGCGCAACCAAAGTTGGAAGGCGCGGTCCGGCGATTGACCGTTCGCCGATGGTCTGGCGGCCTTGAACGGATCGGCGCCAGCGCGTTCGTGCGAGACCGCATTGCCACCGCGCGCATTTTGCGCTTTACCCTCGCGAGGCGCACCCGGATGGGCCGGTAGCTCAATGGTTAGAGCCGGCCGCTCATAACGGTCTGGTTGCAGGTTCGAGTCCTGCCCGGCCCACCAGCCACTCGCGGCCACGCCGGCGCCGCGGGACAACGGATTTTAAGTTTGGCGTCTTTCATGGGGTGGTCCTCACTTCCACGTCGTCGGCCGTCGCCTCGCGATCATCAGGGCCGCAGAGATTCGATCGCCGCGTCGGCCAGCTTCAATCCGACCAAGGCTTGCGACAGAGTGAGCGCCGGCGCCTGCGAACGGTCGCGCACGCACGCGAAGAAATGATCCTGCTCATTCCGCAAAGGGTCATCCGCCGTGGTCGGGGGATAGCTTGCGCGACGCCCCTCTGCATAGACGTCCAGGCCCGCCCCGGCAGTGAGCTCGATGCTGCCCTGATCTCCGACCACTTCGACCCGGTCAGGCGGCAATTCGCCGTCCGTAAATGTCCAGGCCGTGCGCAGGTCGCAAATCACCCCGGTCTCCGTGGTCGCTGACACCGCCGTCATCGATCGGTAGCCGACGCCTTCCGACCGGCGGGCGACAATGGAATGGAAGTCTGAACCCGTGACCCATTGCGCAATGTCGATGTCGTGAATCAGAGTCATCAGCAAAGGGTCATCGTTGGGGTAGCGCAGCGCATGGCTGTCGTCGCGGTAACGACGCGAGTTCACGTAGATGATCTCGCCGATACGCCCTGAGCGTATCGTTTCGACCATCCGGACGTGGTCGTGCGAAAACCGCAGCACGTGGGCAGGCATGACGAAGCCCGTGGAGCTGCGTGCGGCCTCAAGGAGCGGGACGGCGGAGTTCGCTGACGGCGCAACGGGCTTCTCAAGCAGCACCGAGAGGTTTCGGCTGAGCGCGCGCACGCTGATGTCGACATGCGAGGCGGCCGGAGTGGCGACGATGACGGCGTCAGCCTCGACAACGTCAATCAGCCGTAGGGGATCGGTCAGGCATTCCGCGGCGCCAAGTCTGGCGCGGATTGGCTCGAACGCGGCAGGATTTGTATCGGCCACGCCGACCACCCTCACGTCGGACCGTTCAGTCAGTCGGCTGAGGTGCTCGTTGCCGAAGGCGCCGAGGCCAGCAAGCAGGACGCGAAGAGGAGGGCCTGAGCCAGCGTCATGGGAATTCGTCAATTTGGATGCCGCCATCTTGAGATACGAAACTGGGAACTGTCGCCCGCATGGCCCAAGCAGCTGGGCTCTCGCTCGACTTCGGAAGGTCGGTGGTGCGGACGGCGGGGGTCGAACCCGCATAGCCTTGCGGCCGAGGGATTTTAAGTCCCTTGCGTCTACCGGTTTCGCCACGTCCGCATGGGGCGCGCTTCTTTCACATTTTGCGGCGAAAATGAACCTTAGCCGCCTTTGTCGTTGGCGATCGGGGGCTGAAAGGCGAGGCCCATATCCCAGGGGAAGTAGATCCAGGTGTCCTGGGACACTTCGGTGACGAAGGTGTCGACCAGGGGGCGCCCCAAGGGCTTGGCGTAGACGGTGGCGAAATGCGCCTTGGGCAGCATCTCGCGCACCAGCTTGGCGGTGGCGCCGGTGTCGACCAGATCGTCGACAATAAGGATTTTCGCCCCGTCGTTGAGACTGCTGACCTCCGGAGCGATCGTCTTGAGGACCGTGAGCCCGCCTTGTGTCTTGTAGTCATGATAGGAAGCGATGCTCACCGTCTCGATCACGCGGACCTCGAGCTCCCGCGCGACGATCGCCGCCGGGACAAGACCGCCGCGGGTGATGGCGACAATGGCGTTGAACGGCCCCGACGAGGCCAATCGCCAGGCCAGCGCCCGCGCGTCCCGATGGAACTGGTCCCACGAAACCGGAAAAGCCTTGTCGCGGGGGGCGTTCATCAGCGGCTCCTTCGCAAAAGATTCGGCCTTTCCTAACAAGCGCGATGAAAGCGGGCGAGCCTCCATAGCCCCGGATTAACACCTTTTGCATTTGGCGGCTTTTGGTCGGCGCCTAGCGCGCCGTCCGGTCTGTTGACAGACCCGCAACCATAGCCTCGACGGCGCGCCGCGCCACGGCGACCGCTTCCTCGTCCTTGCCGCGCACCACGATCTGGTTATTGAAGCGCCCGTCCTTGAACGACGGATAGGAGCCGATCGCTACGTTGGGATGGACCGAGGCGATCGCGCCCAACGCCTCGCCGTACAAGCCCTCCGGGAGGCTCCCTGCGGCGATCGTCTCGACCAGCATCAAAGCGCCGGTCTTCATCGTCTTGACGGCGAAGTCGAGCATAGCCTGCATGACCGCCGGCACGCCAGCGAGCACATAGACATTCCCAATGCGAAAGCCCGGCGCGCGCGAGATCGGGTTCTCGATGAGATCGGCCCCCTCGGGGATGCGCGCCATGCGGCGGCGCGCGGGCGTGAGATCGTCGGGGACGTAGCGCTCAAGCATGATCGCGATAGCCCTCGGATCCTCGCCGACTGGCACGCCAAAGGCGCGGCCGACCGAATCGGCGGTAATGTCGTCGTGGGTCGGGCCGATGCCGCCGGTCGTGACCACATAATCATACCGCGCCCT
>DATCEJ010000632.1:0-5128 GCA_036510135.1 Roseiarcus sp.
CCGGCCGCGACCAGCTTCGCGCCCTCGCGGACGATCGCGTGGGCGAGAACCGTGGCGGTGGTGGTGCCGTCACCGGCGGTGTCGTTGGTCTTCGAGGCGACCTCGCGGACCATCTGCGCGCCCATGTTCTCGAACTTGTCCTCGAGCTCGATCTCCTTGGCGACGGTGACGCCGTCCTTGGTGATGCGGGGCGCGCCAAACGACTTGTCGATAATGACATTGCGCCCCTTCGGGCCCAGCGTCACTCTGACGGCGTTGGCGAGAATGTCGACGCCGCGCAGCATCTTATCGCGCGCATCGGAAGAAAAGCGTACCTCTTTAGCAGCCATTGATGTCAGTCCTCACAAATTCGAGAGATAGCGTTGATTTCAGGCGGCTTTCTTGGAGGAAGAGGAGGTCCCCTCGACCACGCCCATGATGTCCGACTCCTTCATGATCAGGAGCTCCTCGCCGTCGATTTTGACCTCGGTGCCGCTCCATTTGCCGAACAGCACTCTGTCGCCGGCCTTTACATCCAGGGGGATAAGCTTGCCGCTTTCGTCGCGGGCGCCGGGGCCGGCGGCGATGATTTCGCCTTCTTGCGGCTTCTCCTTGGCGGTGTCCGGAATGATGATGCCGCCCTTCGTCTTTTCCTCGCCTTCAAGGCGACGGACGACGACGCGGTCATGCAGGGGTCGGAATTTCATGAATGTTTCCTCTTTGAAATTGCCCGCGCGGGGCTTGACGGTAAATTGGCACTCAGCCTTGGCGAGTGCTAGCGGCGCTGAAATAGGGGTCGTGCGCCCTGTCGTCAAGGGTCCTTTGAGGGCTTGATTTTGCGGTTGAATTGGCTTCGCCGGAACCCACGGCCCTTGCGCGCTGGCCAGGTACCGAATCTGCGTCCGCCTGCAAACGAGCACCTGGCTGGGACCTTGAGAAATCAGTGCAGGATGGCTCGGCGCTACCACTGGGGCCGCTTCGCGTATTCGCTTTGAAAGATCTCTATCCTCAACTTTATTTTAATCGAACTCTTGGTCATTCTCCACGTTGATAACTGCGGAAACGAAGAACACGCGAAATTGTGATCGCTTTGGATCTAGCCGGTGAGTAAAGCCGATCTATCTCAGACGAAACGGGGGGCGTTTCCGCGGCGCTGCTGCGTCGCCAAGGCAAAGGGAATGTCACCATGACTCTCGGCGCTATTCGAGTTTCAGCCCTCGCGCTCGGCGCGTCCACTCTAACATTATTTTCGCCGCTTCCCGTGGCAAACGCGGCCACCGTCGTTCATCATCCCGCCATCCACGGGCGTGTCACCTACGCCCACGGACGCCACACGGTCCACCATTACGCCCGCCACTCCGTTCGCGGGCATCGCTACGCTTACGGCAATGGCTACAACCCCGGCGCCGCGGCCGCCGTCGGTGTGATTGGCGGCATCCTTGGAGCAGGCTTGGCCGGCGCCTATGACTGCGGCGGCTACGGCTACGGATCCTGTGACGACTACGGTTACGGCTACGGGCCATATTACGGTGGCTTCGGCTATGGGTATCCCGGTTACGGCTACGGCGCGGGGTATGCCGGCTATGGCGGCCGTTATGGCCATGGGGGCTACAGCGGTCATTTCCGCGGCGGAGCCGCTCACTTCGCCGGCGGCGGTCACATGGGCGGCTTCGGCGGCGGTCATTTCGGCGGCGGTGGCCACTTTGGCGGCGGCCACTTCCGCTAACAACCCTTCGCATCGCGTTCAGTTTCGGGCGGCTTTCAGGCCGCCCGATTTTGTTTGGCCGCGCCAATTGCGGTTGAAGCCGGTTGCGCGAAGCGGCGCAACCGGCGCGTGAATTTCCGCGTTGCGGGAACCGTTTAGTCGACGCGCGTGTTTCCTAAAGCAGGAAGGGCCACCCGCGGCCCGTACCGCCCGATTAAACGAAGGAGGTCATGATGACCTACAGCGTTACCCGCACTTCGGCCATCGCGTTCGGCGTGGCCGCATTTGTCTCCTTGTCTCCTCTTTCCGCCGCGCTTGCTGATTCGTCTGCCGGGCCAGCGCCGACGCCGAGCGCCCCCGCGAGGGTCGCGACCCCGACGCCCACCACGTCAACGACCGCTTCGGCGGCGCCTTCGCTTGCTGAACCAGCCCCGACGCCAGGCTGGGCAGAGGCCGGGCCGAACCGCGACAGGGTCGCTCGGCATGCTGGCGCACGTCACACGACCCGTCACTACGCCTATCGGACTGAACGTCGCTATGACGGCAATCCGGTAAGATCCGCCGCCACGCGCGTGGCGGGAAGCGTCGTCGATCTGGGTTCGATCGCCGCCTATCCGTTCTATTGCTTCCCGAATTACGGCGCCTGCTCGGTCCGCGTGCCGTATAGGTTTTAACCTGACCTGCTGGCGATCCCTCTAGCTCCTGGCGATTCGAGAGAATCGCTGGGAGCCATAGGCGCCAAGGCCTTGAAATGTCTTTTTCAGCGGAATTGAAGCGAAGCTCGGCGGCGCTTCGAAAGGTTTCGCCCAGACTTTGGCGGCTGCACAGCCTTTTCCCCAAATCGCCGGAAGTGTTGACTGATCAGCCCGGTCTCCTCACGCCGCTTTGAGCAACCGTTCCACTTCGTTAACCAAATCTCGAAGATGAAAGGGCTTTGAGAGGATGCGGGCGTCCTTTGGCGCCGCATTGGCGGGGTTGAGCGCCACCGCGGCAAAGCCCGTGATGAACATGACCTTGAGCTCCGGGTCGAGTTCCGTGGCGCGCCGGGCAAGCTCGATACCGTCCATCTCCGGCATGACAATGTCGGTCAACAGCAACTCGAACGGTTCCTCTCGCAACCGATTGTAAGCAGACAACCCATTGTCGAACGAGGTCACCTCGTAGCCGGCGTTTTGCAGCGCCTTGACGAGGAACTTGCGCATGTCGTTGTCGTCCTCCGCAAGCAGGATCTTGGCGGCAATCTCGACTGGCGTCTGCATCACGCTCTCCTGGCAAAGCGCGCAACTTTGCGGCGCCCTGGTAAAAATTTATTGAACCAACCGACAAATCTCGCATGCGCCCGGGTTTGGGCGCTATGATAGAGTTCAACCGCGCGCTCGTTGCAAGCGCTGGCCGGAGGGCCGATGGACCAGGTCGAAGGGACTGCTGCCCAGGACTTCGATCGTGCGTGCGAGACGATCGAGCCGGCGCGGTTGGCGTCTCCCCTCGTTTTCAGCTCGCCTCATTCCGGATCGACCTATCCTGGGCGGTTTCTGAGCGCCTCTCGGCTGGATCCACTCACCTTGCGCCGCTCGGAGGACGCTTTCGTCGACGAGCTGTTCTTGCCTTGTGTCGGGCTCGGGGCGCCCTTGTTGCGGGCATTGTTCCCTCGCGCTTACCTCGACGTGAACCGCGAGCCCTATGAACTCGATCCGCAGATTTTCGATGGCCGGCTGCCTGACTTTGCGAACACGCGCTCCTTAAGAGTCGCCGTCGGGCTCGGCACGATTCCAAGAGTGGTTGGTGACGCGCAGCCGATCTACAGGAAACCGATCCCGGTCGCCGACGGTCTGCGCCGGATCGAGACGCTGTACCGGCCCTATCACGCGCAATTGAAGGCCCTGGTCGAGCGCGCGCGCGGCTGGTTCGGGCTGGCGGTGCTGCTCGACTGCCATTCGATGCCCTCGAACGCCGCCGATGTCAGCGGGTTTGATATTGTGCTGGGCGACCGCTATGGCGCGAGCGCGGCCGCCCCTATCGTTGACGTTCTGGAATCGAGCCTCAAGCGCGGCGGCTATCGCGTTCGCCGCAATAAACCCTTCGCTGGCGGATATATCACCGAGCATTTCGGCGCCCCTGCCGAGGGAGTCCATGCGGTGCAGATTGAGATCGCCCGGGCGCTCTACCTCGACGAGCGGAGGATTGTCCGAACCGAACGATGGCCCGCGTTGCAGGAGGATCTTTTCGCCGCGGCGAAGGCGCTGGCGCTTGAACTCGGCGGCAATCCGGAAGCGGGCCGCCTGGCGGCCGAATGAGCCGGGCGCGGAACCGAAAGCGCGCCGGCGAATGCTGCACCGCAATGCGAAAGGGTGCGGCGCACAAATCAATAGAGGTCGGGAACTGGCGAAAAAGGAGGCCGCCGTGTTGCCACAGCGGCCTTGAGTCTAGGGAGGAAACGCCCAAGGAGGGCATATGCGGCAGGTCATGCCGCACCGCAACAATATCGGCGCTGGCCGCCGCTGTTGCAAGTGTTTTCTTTGCCCTGTGGATAGCCGTCCCCCAAATTCGGAGCCCTGTTGCATTCCTGCCGGAGTCCGGTAATGGAGTAGGAAAAGAAAATATCATCGTTATATCAACAATATAAAACGATATAGCTTAGAATGTTAGGGAAGCGACTATAACGAACCTGGATAGCAGATATGCATAGTGAGCATGGCATTTCACGCTTTTGTGAGGCCTTTGGATGACCGCGGTTGACTTTGCAGCCTTCGTCGAGCGACTCGCGCAGGTGTCGGGCGAGGTGATTCTCCCATTTTTTCGCAGTGCGATTCGCGCCGAGGACAAGTCGCCGGGCGGATTGTTCGATCCGGTCACCGAGGCCGACCGGGGCGCCGAGGCCGCTATGCGACGGCTGATCGGGCAGACCTTCCCAGCCCACGGGATGATCGGCGAGGAATATGGGCCGGATCGTCCCGAGGCGGAATATGTCTGGGTCCTCGATCCGATCGACGGGACCAAGAGCTTCGTGTCCGGGCTGCCGACCTGGGGCACCTTGATCGGGCTCATGCATCACGGCCAGCCGGTCTATGGCATGATGGCCCAACCGTTCACGCGCGAGCTTTTCTATGGCGACGGCAAGCGCGCGAGCTCGCGCACGCTCGCGCCCTCGCATGGCGAGAGGCCGCCTTCCGAATGGGCGACCCGGACCCTGCATACGCGCTCCTGCGCGTCCCTTGCCGGAGCGACGCTGGCGACGACGAGCCCGCTGCTGATCCGCGACGAGGCGGACCGCGAGGCCTACAGACGGGTCGAGGGCCAAGTCCGGCTCACGCGCTATGGCGGCGACTGCTACGCCTATTGCGCTCTGGCCGCGGGCTTCATCGACGTGGTGATCGATACGAATATGAAGCCTTACGACATCGTCGCGCTCGTCCCGATCATCGAGGGGGCGGGCGGCGTGGTGAC
>DATCEJ010000633.1:0-3365 GCA_036510135.1 Roseiarcus sp.
TCCGGCCCGGATCCGCGCGGGCCTCGAACGCGCCGCGCCGATGGGCCGGATGGGCAAGGCGGAGGAAGTCGCCAACACCATCCTGTTCCTGGCGAGCGACGAGTCTTCGTTCACGACCGGCGCCGAATTCATGGTCGACGGGGGGCTGACGGCGCAGTGAGGCGAGGGGACATGCTTTGCTGGCTAGGCGCCACGGAATCTTTTTCTTAGCCATCCCCTTGCGTTTCCCTTTTTAAGATATATCTTTGCACGAGACATATCGTGATATGTCTTAAAACAGGAGACTAACAATGTTCCATCGTCATTTTGACGATTATGTTCACCACAGCCACGGCGGCCCGGGTCCGCATGGCTTCGGGCGCGGGCCGTTCCGCGGCTGGCGTTCGCGGGGCGGCAATGCTGGCGGCCGGGAAGGCCGCATGTTCGACGGGGGCGAGCTGAGGCTCGTGATTCTCGCGCTCATCGCGGAAAAACCCCGCTACGGCTACGAGATCATCAAGGAGCTCGGCGAGCGGGTCGGGGGCGACTATTCGCCAAGCCCTGGCGTCGTCTATCCAACGCTGACCATGCTCGAAGAGATGGGTTACGCTGAGGCCAGCCAGGACCCGCAGGGGCGCAAGCTCTATGGGCTGACCCCGGAAGGCGAAAAAGTCCTCGCCGACAACAAGGCCCAGATCGACGCCATTTTCGCCCGTTTCGGCGGTGAGGACGATCGACGGGGCGCGGGCTTCGTTTCGGTCAAGCGAGCGATGCTCAATCTGCGCTCCGCGCTTCAATTGCGCCTGCGCGGCCGCGACGCCAGCCCTGAGCAGATCCAGGCGATCGTCGACGCGCTCGACGCGGCGGCCAAGGCGGTCGAGCGCGCCTGACGGAGCTTAAGCCGGTCGCGGCATAGGGGAAAGTATGGATTGCGGACCGTGGCGGGGCTGCTTATGTCGGGGGCTTGCGCCCGCAATCCATGACCTCTTCCGATGCTACCGCTTATGCCGACCCTGAGCGGCGGCTGCGAAGGCTGCTTCGCCGGCTGCCGAGCCGGATGCAGGCGGTTACCCGGTGGCTGAGGAAGCCCGCCTCCCGCTGGGCGCGCATCCCGGCCGGCATATTGCTGATCATCGGCGGGTGCCTCGCCATCCTGCCGGTTTTCGGCCTCTGGATGTTGCCGCTCGGCCTCATGCTGTTGGCCGACGACATCCCGCCTTTGCGGCGCGCGCGCGATCGCGTCCTCGATTGGCTCGAGCGGCGCCGTCCAAACTGGTTCGCCGCGGCGGGGCGCGCGCGACCAGAATAAAACGCTGCTCAGGTAAGCGAGGCGCCCGTCCCTTCTCCCTCAGGGAGAAGGTGGTCCGAAGGACCGGATGAGGGCCACCGCCCTCACCCGGCGCCATAGGCGTCCTTTCGGACGCCCCACCGCGTCACCCTCTCCCCGAGGGCCCCGAGGAGAGGGCAAGTCAGCCGGCCACCTGCCGTCACACGTACTTGATCGTCGTGAACATGCCGGCCTCGAGGTGGTAGAGCAGGTGGCAGTGCAGCGCCCACCAGCCCGGATTGTTGGCGTCGAACGCCACGACCACCCGCCGGCCCGGTGTAACCAGGATGGTGTCGCGCACCGCGCCATGGAAGCGCTCGCCGTCAATCTCGACCACCTGGAACTCATGCCCGTGCAGATGCATTGGATGGGGCATCGGCGTCTGGTTGGCGAAGACAAGCTCGACCCGCTCGCCCTCGGCCACGGCGAGGGGCGGCGTGTCCTTGTTCCAGACCACGTTGTTGATCGACCAGACGTAACCGGCCATCTCGCCAGTGAGGTTCAGAACGTGGACGCGGTCGGCCTTGCGCGAGGCCAACGGCTTTTGCGCGCGCAGGGTTCGTTCAAGATCGAGATTCAATGGCGCGGAGGGCGCTTCCGCCGCATCGGGGATTCGGGTGATTGAAGCCCCGCCCGCGACCAGCACGATTCCGGTCCGGCTCCGCTCGCCCTCGAGTTGCGCGAGCACCGGATAAGCGCCGGGGCCCTGCGGAAGCTCAAGACGAATGTCGAGCCTTTGCGCAACCGCAATCGGAAACGTTCGCCCGCGAATCGGCGCGACCTCGAAGCCGTCGACAGCGATCAGCTCGCCCTCGAGTTCGCCCAGCCCAACGTGGAAGGCGCTCATCGACGAACTGTTGATGATGCGCAGAAGCACCCGCCCGCCTGGCTCGACCTTGACGATCTCGGGGTCGGCGAGCGTGCGGAAATTGGTGAGGAAAGCGTCATATTTGACGTCGTTGAGATCGGGCGCGGGTTTGCCCACCGACGTCGGCGCCGCCATTGTCATGCTCGACGTCGACGCCATCGCGCCGGTCGGCTTCGCCATGCCCGCCATCGAGCCCGAGTTCTTCAGATTTTCGAAGATCTGTTCGGCCGGCGTGAAGCTGAAATCGGCCAGCATCACCACGACCTCCTGCTCGTCCGGCCGGTCGCGCTGATCGTGGATGATGAGCGGCGCGGTCATCAGGCCCTGCTCCTGCAGCCCCTGATGCGAGTGCATCCAGAACGTGCCGCCGAAGCGCAACGGGAAGGCGTAGTCCGCGCTGCCGCCGGCGAGAATCGGGGGAGCGGAAATCCCCGGTACGCCGTCCTGCCGCCACGGCGGCGTCAGCCCGTGCCAATGGATCAGGCTCGGTTCGCCGATCCCGTTTTCGACCCGAACGCGAAACGGTTTGCCGACCTCCGTCGTGAGGCCAAAAGTCCCATCTGGCTGTCGGATGCCGTAGACCGACGCCGTTCTGCCGTTGACCTCAATGTCGCGCCGCTCAATCCGCAGGATCGTCGTCGGCGCGGCGTCGCCCTTCGAGTTTTGCGCGTGGGCGAGAATCGGCGGCGCCGCCAGGCTTGAAACGCCGCCAGCAAGAAGTGCACGTCGGGACAGCATGGGAAGCCTCCTCATCAGGATTTTGCGCGACCCTATCAAAGCTCCAGTCTGGGTGGAACGTGTCGCGACCGGAGATTGCCGGCAGATGACGCAAACGCCGACGACGTGGGGTCGACTTGCTCACCCGGATGGGTCCGCGCAACAAGGCAGGGCGGAACAGAGCGCCCCGCGGCGTAATCCCCGCGGCAAGAGCCCTTACAGCGATTGACTTCACGCCCTTTATGACCCATTTCTAAGGTCCGCAGGGCTTATGGCTCTGGTCGGGTGGATAACGCGTGCGTCCATGAAGGGCGGCGCGCCCTCAAACGCCAGCAACAGGAGAGTGGCTATTCGTCGACCCATGAAGGCAACCGCGGCCCCGGAGAAGGGCGGGCCGCGCACCAATCGCGACATTCGCGCCGTTCAAGTCCAACTTATTGACGCCGAAGGGACAAATCGCGGCGTCATCAATCT
>DATCEJ010000634.1:0-3752 GCA_036510135.1 Roseiarcus sp.
TCCGTCCGCTCACCGCGCCCCTGCACAGTCGAGAATTCCCTCGGACCGAGCAGCCATTCGGTCGAAAACCGGCGGGCCCAGCCTGCTTGCTCGAGCCGGACGGTGCCGGCGAGCGCCGCCGACAAGGAAGGCGCTTCGAAAGCGCCCACCATATCCGCGTCGTGCGCGAAACCCGTGTCGAAGACGTATGGCTCGGCCGGCGCATGCGGTTCGAACATAGCGCGTACGGACGTGAGCCACCCTTCGGCCTGCAATGCCTGGAACAGGTTCTTCAGCCGCCGCGCCTGATCACCTCCGAAGACTCCACTCGGCAGCGGCTGAAGCTTCGCAGCGAAAGCGACAAGACAACGGCCGCTCCTCTCGGCGGCGGCGAAAACGTCGGTCGCTTCCGTGAGAAGCGTCATGGCCCGCTCCGAAATTTCGCGACGGCCTCCATCAGCTGCTCCACGCGTCGCGGATCGACCGGGTTCCACCAGCGGCCATCGCGCTTGAGCCACTGGCCGACGATCGCTCCATCGGCCGTCGGAAAGAGCGAGGGAACAAGGTCTGCCGTAAGTCCCGACCCGATGATCACAGGCAAGTTCGTGCCAGCGCGAACTTCGGCGACTTCTCGCGGTTCGGTAGGAGAGCCGGTGCGTGTTCCGCTGGCGATCAGCACGTCGGCGTCAAACCATTCAGCGTCGGTCGCTTGCTCGGCGATGCTGCGATCGGCGGTGATGGCGTGTGCTCCGAACTTCACATGCACGTCGGCGAATATTGCAACGTCGCCGGCCCGGATGTTCGATCGATAGCGCATAGCTTCGGGCGCGGGCCCGTTGAGGAACCCCTCGTTCGCCACATAGGCGTTGACCCATTGATTGGCCCGCACCCATCCCGCCCCGACGGCCTTTGCGACGCCAAGCGCGGGGATCACCCCGTTGGCGACGCAGGTAATGCCGATCGGATTTGCAACGAGCGCGCGTACAGCGAGGCAGGCCGCGGTGAGCGCCGCGACTGTCGATGGCCCGACATGCTCAGGTCGGGAGAAAGGCATGTCGCTTGCGTTTTCGAGGATGATGCCATCGACCCCGCCTTCGGAAAGCGTCTTCGCATCCGCTTCGGCGGCCGCGTAGATTTCGCTCATCGGTTGTCCGTCGTAGCGCGGGGCGCCGGGGAGGGCGGGCAAGTGAATGACGCCGATAATCGGCTTGCGCACGCGAAAGAGGCGCTCGAGCGCATTGGATTTCGGCGGCAGCACCTGAGGCTTAACGTTCGGCATGCCGTTAGGTTGGGAAGGAGCTGTCATTGTGTCCGTTGAGGAGCGCTGTTTCCAGCGAGTTCGATGATGAAGCGATATCGGTCCGGCCGGTAATGCATGATCACGTATTCGATGGGGCGCCGGTCCTCCGCATGCGAGCGGCGGCGGGCGACCAGGAGAGCCGATCCCCGCGCGACTTCGAGCCTGCGCGCCATCGCTGTGTCGGCCAAAGCGGCCTCGATACATTCTCTGGCGCCGGAGATTTTCTGCCCGCAGAATCTGGCCAACCATTCATATAAGGAACCGGCGTCGAGCTCATCCGGCGTGGGCTGACGACCTGCCGCGACGACCCAAGGAGCAAGCCATGATTCGGACATGCCGATCGGCTCGTCGTCTGCGAGCAGAAGTCTGCGGATGTGAAAAGCGAGCGCGCCCTCGCGAATGGCAAGCGCCTCCGCGACTTCCCCTCTCGCTGGGGTGCTTTCTGCGCTGAATGTGGAGTAGGACGGGCGCAGGCCGCGCCTGCGCATATCTTCCGAGAAGCTTGCGAGTTCGTTGACCGGCTGCTCAACCTTTGGGGCAAGAACAGTCGAACCGCGACCGGACTGCCGCCTGATCAGCCCCTCTTGCCGTAGCCTCTCGAGAGATGCGCGGGCCGTCGCGCGGCTGACTTGGAAGGTCGCGTTGATCTCCGTTTCGGAAGGCAACACGTCGCCGGGCCTAAACTCGCCCGTGGCGATGGACCTGCGCAATCGGTCGGCTATCTGACGCCAGAGCGGAGACGCGTCAGGCGAAAGGTTTCCTTCATTCCACGACATGATTTAATTGTACGAACGTTATGGCGTTTCGTCCAGTCGCGAAGCCGGCTGAGAATGCTCAAATTTGCGGCCGATGCAAAAAATATCGTCATAACAACGATGTCATGCGAGGCAACCATCACGCTTGCCAGTATACAAATCTTGTGAAACGATTAACTCGATCCCCTAGGACGTTCCCAAAGACACTGACCAGGAGCAGCTTAATGGACGGTATCCCCGAGAAGACGAGGTGGTACGTGTTGGCCGCGACCTGCGCGTTTGCGAGCGTGCTTTCCTCGCAATCCGCCCAAGCCGCCGACCCTTCGATAGCCCTGATCCTCGGCGTCAAAGGTAGTCCGTTCGACGACGCGCTCGCCTGCGGCGCGCTGGACACGGCCAAGAAGCTTGGACTGCATGTCGATCTTTTTGCGCCGGACCATTTCACTGGAGAATCGCAGGCGCCGGTTGTGGACGCGGTGACCGCGCGCAGCCCAACGATCACGATCATCTCGCCTGCTGACGCTAACGGCGTGACCCGGCCCTTGAAGCAGATGGCCGAGCGAGGAACTAAGATTATAACGGTCGATACGGTTGTCGCCGATCCGTCCTTCGTTGCGAGCCAGGTCATCACCTCGAATATCGACGGGGGGAAGACGGCGGCCGCAGCGATGGTCGAGGCGATCGGGGGCAAGGGACCGGTGCTGGTCATCACCAACCCGCCGGGCTCGGTGGCGCAAGACGAGCGCGCCAAGGGTTTCGAGCAAGGCCTGAAGGCGGCTTCCGGAGTGACCTATCTCGGGCCCCAGTATCAGAACGACGATCCTCAGAAAGCCGCCGAGATCGTGACGTCAACGCTCGCCGCGCATCCGGATCTGGCGGGCATCTTTTCGACGAACGATCAGGGCGCGATTGGCGCAATTACTGGGTTGCGGCAGGCGGGAGCCATCGGGCGCGTCAAGCTCGTCGCCTACGACTCGGCGGCGACCGAGGTCAGCGCCTTCAAGAACAAGCAGATCTCCGTTCTCATCGCTCAAGACCCAAAACGAGAGGGCGAGATGTCGGTCGAAATCGCCAAGAAGGTTCTCGATGGCCAGTCTGTGGAGAAGCAGGTGCTTGCGGACACGGTGCCGATCATGAGCGGCGACACAGCGAAGGCGGATCGCTACGAGTATAAAAGCGATTGTTCGCTGAGCTACTGACGCCGCATCAGGACGCATAAAGTTATGCCAACCGCCACAGCCGACCTTGTTAAGCTTTTTGTCGAGAGCGACGCCCTTCGTCTCGCGGAGCTCGTCCGACAAAAGGAGGTGACGCCGGCGGAACTGACAGAAACCGCGATCAGCCTCATCGAGACACTCGACCCGAAGCTGAACGCTATCGTCATCCGGGATTTCGAACGCGCCAGGGCCCGCGCGGGAGGGAGTGTCCCCAACGGTCCTTTCGGCGGCGTTCCCTATCTCCTCAAGAATATCGGGTCCAGTTGCGAAGGCCTGCCCCTGACTAACAGTTTGCCGTTTCGAAAGGACTACGTCAGTCCGTCCGACTCCGAGATGGTGCGGCGGATCAAGGCGTCCGGCCTGAACATCCTGGGGCGCACCAATGTGCCTGAGCAGGGGTGGTGCATCGCGACCGAGCCCCGCATGTATGGCCCGACTCTGAACCCCTGGAATACGGCCGTCACCGCTGGCGGCTCGAGCGGCGGGGCCGTCTCTGCGGTC
>DATCEJ010000635.1:0-4801 GCA_036510135.1 Roseiarcus sp.
GTTTGACGCCATAGATCATCAGCGTGTTGGTCGCGTCCGCCGGCCCGCCGCTGGTGGTGACGAAGATGATGTCGAACACCCGGAAGGCGTCCATCATGCGCAAGATCAGCGCGAGAAACGCTGCGGGCAGAAGAAGCGGCAGCACCATGAGCCAGAATCGTTGCGGCCCGTTCGCCCCGTCGACCGCCGCGGCTTCGAGAATGTCGGTCGGCAACGTTTTCAGGCCGGCGAGCAGGATTAACGCCATCAGCGGCGTCCATTCCCACGCGTCGATCGCGACCAATGTGGCGAGCGCGCGCTGAGGGTCGGCAAGCAGCCCGCGCGGACCGCTGAGGCCAAGTTCGGCCAGGGGATAGCCGAGCATGCCGTATTCCGGACTGAGCAGCGCCTTGAATACGAGCCCAACCACCAGCGGCGTGACCGTGGCGGGGATAAGCAGGAGCCCGAGAGCGACGCGGTTGAACCAGTCGTCGCGCCAAAGAAGAAGTGCAACGCCAAGGCCGAGGACGAATTCGAGCGTGACCGCGCCGAAGGTGAACGCGAAGGTGTTGATCAATGCGCGGCGCGCGGTCGGATCGCGCCACAAGCTGAGATAATTATCGAGGCCGACGAAATGGCGCGAACCTGGACGGATCAGGCTGTAATTGTCGAACGAATAGAGAAACCCCTGGACCATCGGGCCGACGGCGACGCCGAGCACGTAGATGAGGGCCGGCGCAGCCATCAGAGCCAGAAAGATCTGGCGCTTGCGGATGTACGACCAGCCAACCGCAAGGCCCGCGTCTTCGTCGGTCGCGGCGCCAGCGCGCGAAGCAACGCTCACGTAGCGCTCGCACCGGCGCATGTGGCGTTCTGGCGTTTCCGAGCAGAAAGGCGCGCCCCTTCTCCCTCAGGGAGAAGGTGGCCCGAAGGGTCGGATGAGGCCTCGGCGGGAAGTCCTGTCATCCGTACACGGCATGCACGGAACGGTGGTCGAAGCCCTGCGGCGGAAGCCCTCATCCGTCGGGCTTCGCCCGCCACCTTCTCCCCGAGGGAGAAGGGGTTTGCCGCCGCCGGTCCCGACATTTCCCGTAACCCGTTATACTTGGCGAATCGTCAGGCGCGTTGTCCCGCAATCATTTGAACAAAGCTTCCGCCTTGCTCTGAATATCGTCCATCGCCGTTTTGGGGTCGGCCTGGCCGACCAGCACCGCATTGATGGCGCCGCCGATCAGATCCTGCAGTTCCGGATATTGTGGAATGCGCGGGCGGAAGTCGCCGTCGCCATGCTCGAACGAGGTGGCGATCACCGGCAGGAATGGATATTTGGCGAGCAGCTCCGGATCGGTCATTTCGCTCTTGCGCAGATAGCTGCCGGCGCCGCGCAGGTTAAGCTCCTTGTGCACCGCCGGGCTCGTCACCCATTTGATGAACGCCCAGGCGGCTTCCTGATTCTTGGGCGCGATGTCCTTGTTGATTCCAAGCGCCCAGCCGCCGATCCCATATTCCTGCGGCTGGCCCTTCGCCGACGGCGTCAGCATGATCCCCGCCTTGCCGGCGATCTTCGACACTTTTGGATTGTCGTAGTCAGCGGCGCCGATCGACCAGGTCTGCATGTTTGCGACCGCCCCTTGTCGAAAACTCTCCTCACGTCCGCCCCAATCGTAATCGGCGGCGCCGGGAGGCGCGGCCTCGTCGAACAGTTTCTTATAGGCGATGACACTCGCGATGTTGGCGGGCGAGTTCAGCGTCGGCTTGCCGTCCTTGTCGAGGATCGAGCCGCCGAACTGGCGATTGTACTGCATCCAGTCCTGCGCCACCGCCGGGCCCTTCTGGCCGTTGGCGACGAAACCATAGATTTTCTTGCTCTTGTCGGTCAGCTTGATCGCGTCGGCGACAAAATCCTCCATCGTCTCCGGCGGCTTGAGACCAGCGGCGTCATAGAGATCCTTGCGGTAGGCCAGCACATTGGCGTAGCCGGCGAAGGGGAACGCGACCTGCTTGCCCTTGTAGCCGCCAAGTGAGGACAGGAGCGACGGGTAGATGTCGTCGACCTTGATCTCCGCCGCGTCGCGCTTGATCCAATCGGTGAGATCGACGGTGTAGCCGGCCTCCGCGAACTGACCGGACCAGACGATGTCGACAGTGGCCAGGTCGTAGCCCTTGGTATGGCCGACGTAGTCCGCGGTGATTTTGGTCAGAAGCTCCGGGTAGCTCAGGATGTCGACATTGACTTTGGCGCCCGTTTGCGCCTCGAACTCGGGCGCGATCGCCGCCAGCACCGTGGCGAACTGATCGTTCTGCGACGCGAGATTCAGCGTCACGCCCTCGTAAGGCTTGTCGGCCGCCCCCGCGCCGGAAACGCCGGCGTAAGCCAAAACACCAAGCGCGAGCGCCGCCGCCTGACCGATGAACGGTTTCATGCCTGACTTCTCCCTGATGACGATGAGGCAGGCTAACACCTTGATTTTCGTAAGAGCAATCAGATTGTGCGGCGATGTCCGTCGAAAATGAACTGACGCATGCTCGCTTTTGATCGCGTGCCTGCTCACGCTTTCACCGAAGGTCGCTTTTCAAGCCGCCGCGGATGCGATAGCAACTTGAGGACGCGCATTGGAGGAACTCATGAGAGCGGCGTCGGCGCGCGCCATCGCTTCGCATCAGACTAGCGCGACACAAGGGAGCCTCGAGCGGGCTGTTGCGTGGTCGCGACAGTGGAGCGCGGAATTTCCGTTTTGTCTGTCCAATCATCTGCCGATGGTCCTGGTCGCCTTGCATCGCATGGGCGCGAGTGACGAACGCCTGGAAAGCTATTGCGAAATCTATCATAAGCAGAACGGTCTCGTTCCCGTTCCGGAATCGATCGGCGCGATCACGCGCGACAATTGGCGCGAGTTTTTTGGCCAGCGCGAGCGTGAAGGCGACTATCGCGCCTTTTTTGCCAGCGAGGTCGCACGGCTCGGCGCAACGCCAGCCACCCTGCTCTACTTGCCGCAGCTCATGCCGGGCATGGCGGCGAGCGCCACGCACGCGTTCATGCGCATGGCCTATGCGACGATGGCGGACAGCGACGACGAGACCGCAGTGTCGCTCGCCTATTGGGCCGCCACCTACCTTTCGCTTGGGCCCTCGCGGGGCCTCACGCCCTCGACCGACGATCCGGCGGAGGTTCTCGCGTTCATGTCCGGTCTGGCGTCGTTCCGGCATGTCGAGCCGGAGCGTGATCTCCTCTGGCACTTCATGCGGGCGGTGTCGGAGAAGCCGGAATTCGCACCTGTCGTCGACAGGCTTGCGATCGGGCCCGAGACCCATGACCGGATCGCTCGCTGCTCGCTGGCGCTCTATGCCGCGACGCTCGACTTCTGCGCGCTGCATGCACTGACCGGAGTCCATTGGCTCAGGCTGATGGCGCCGCGCACGCCCGATCGAACGACGCCGCTACGCTATTTCTGGCAGGCGATCGCGTCCCTCGTGCCGAAGATGGGGTTTCCCGCTCTCCCGAGCGCGGACGAACTCGAGGCCTGGCGGAACGCTCGCCTGCCCGACTGGCCAGAGATTTTTCGCGAGGCGGTTGCGCGCGATGACGAGCATGATCTGAGCCTGACTTTCTCAGCCGGGGAGGAATTCAAGCATTACGGCGATCGGCTTTATCAGTATGCGGCGGCGAAGCGCCTGAGCCTCGTCTGATGATCCTGGCCAACGTCCGTCTTCCTCAAGGCGGCCTTGGCGATGTCGAAATCGCGGGCGGCGTCATCGCCGCGCTGCATGCGCCTGGAAGCGCTGATCGCCCATGCGAGCGCATCGATCTCAAGGGCGCGCTCCTCCTTCCCGCGTTCGTTGACGGCCACATCCATCTCGACAAGACGCATTGGGGCGCGCCGCGGCGCCCCCATGTCGAGGGACGCAGCGTGCGCGAGCGGATCGCGGCCGAGCGCGTCGAACGCCATCGTGTCGCGCTGCCGATCGAGGCGCGCGCCTCGGCGCTCATCCGAACGCTGATCGCCAACGGCACGACGCGCGTGCGCAGCCATATCGACATCGACAACGACGTCGGCCTCGCCAATCTCGAAGCCGTGCTGCGTGTGCGCGAGGCCTATCGGGACTGGATCGACATTCAGCTCGTGGCCTTCCCGCAAAGCGGCGTGACGACGGAGAAAGGCGCCCCCGAACTCCTGGCAGCGGCTCTAAGCGCGGGCGCGGACCTGATCGGCGGTCTCGATCCGGCGGGTTTCGACGGCGACGTCAACGGCCAGCTCGACATCGTCTTCGGTCTCGCCGGGAGGTTCGGCAAGGGAATCGACATCCACTTGCACGACGGCGGCGAAACCGGCGCTTCGGAGCTTCGCGACATTGCTGAGCGGACGATCGCCGCCGGCATGCAAGGCCGCGTTGCGGTCAGCCACGCGTTCGCGCTCGGAAGCGTTGCGCCGGATCTGTTTGCAAAGACCGCCGACGCGCTCGCTCGCGCCGAGGTCGCGATCATGACGTCATGCCCGGCATCCGCGCCTGTGCCGCCGCCCGGCAAGCTCCGCGCGCGGGGCGTAACGGTGTTCGCCGGCTCCGACAACATTCGGGACTGCTGGTCGCCTTACGGCAACGGCGACATGCTCGACCGCGCCGCGATCATCGCCGAACGGCATGCCTTGTTCACGAACCGCGAGCTTGAGGACGTCTTCGCGTTGACCACCAGCGAAGCCGACAAGGCGCTCGGCCTCCCCCATCGAGAGATTCGCGCCGGCGCTATCGCGGATCTGGTCGCGCTCGCAGCCGCAAGCGTCGCGGAGGCAGTCGTCGATCGCCCGGTCCGCGCGCTGGTCCTACG
>DATCEJ010000636.1:0-4593 GCA_036510135.1 Roseiarcus sp.
GAGCCTAGCGTCCGGAACGGGACACGTTCGGGCGGACAGATTTCGGCGCCTAACCCGTTGAAATCGCCCACCCGGCGCCAGAAATGGGCGCCTCTTCGGGAATCAACATTGCGACGCGTTCCGGACACGCGCTAGACTCCCGGTCGCTCGCTTCGCGACGGTCGGGAATACGGGGGGAAGATGCTGCAGACATGGCGCTGGTTCGGGCCGGACGATCCGGTCAGCCTGAATAATGTGCGTCAGGCCGGGGCGGTCGGAATCGTCAGCGCGCTCCATCACATGAACCAGGGCCAGGTCTGGAGCGAAGAGGAAGTCGCGAAGCGCCGGGCCGAGATCGAAGCGGGCGGCCTCGTCTGGCCGGTCAGCGAGAGCATCGGCGTCGGTGAAACGATCAAGACGCGCAGCGGCGATTATCGCGCCAGAATCGACAATTACAAGCAATCGATCCGCAACGCTTCGCGCAGCGGGGTGAAGGCCTTCTGCTACAATTTCATGGCCATTACTGACTGGACGCGGACCCATCTCAACTGGCCGCTCCCGAATGGCGGAACGGCGCTGCGCTTCGACGCGGTCGATTTCGCCGCATACGACCTTTTCATCCTCAGGCGTGAAAACGCCGAAGGCGATTATGACCCGGACCGCGTCGCCGCGGCGCGCGAGCGCTGTGAAGCGATGACGCCTGGCGAAAAGGAGGAGCTTGAGCGGACGCTGATCGACTGGCTCCCTGCGCGCGATTTCACCTACGACCGAAAGAGCTTCGGCCGCGTGCTGGCGACTTACAAGGATGTAACCGTCGAAGGCCTACGCGCTAATCTGATCGAATTCGTGCGCGAGATCGCCGCCGTGGCCGAGGAGGAGGGCGTGCGCCTCGCCATCCATCCCGACGATCCGGCCTTCCCGCTCTTTGGCCTGCCACGCGTCATGTCGACGGCGGATGACTTTCGCAAGCTGTTCGCGGCCGTTCCGTCTGACGCCAATGGCATGACGCTCTGCGCCGGCTCGCTCGGCTCGAATGTTCAGAACGATGTCGTCGCGATGGCGAAGGAGTTCGGCCCGCGCGTGCATTTCGCCCATTTGCGCAACGTCAGGCGGGAGCCCGACGGCTCGTTCTTCGAAGCCGACCACCTGGCCGGCGAAACCGACATGGTGCGCCTTCTCATGAGCTTGATGGCGGAGGAGGATCGTCGTCGCGCTGAAGGCCGCGCCGACGCCGAAATCCCGATGCGCCCCGACCATGGGCATTTGCTCGGCGACGACGGTGAGAAGCGCGTCAACCCCGGCTATTCGTTCATCGGCCGCCTGAAGGGCCTGGCCGAACTCCGCGGCGTGATGCAGACCGTGGAAGCGTTCCGCAGCGGACGCGCCGTTTGAGCGTCGCAATGGCAAGATCGCGTGCTGTGGGCGCGGTCGCTGACCGCGCCAGCCGGGCTCATCGAGCCCGGCTACAAAGCCCGCGTCGACCTCGATGCAATCTGCGCTAGGCGGCGCCCGCCCGAATCGGGCAATCTGGTTTCGGATCTCGGATCGGATCGAGCATCGTGGAGGAAATCACATGGCGTCAGAAACGATAAGCATTGGCGGCCTCGCGCTCCGGTTTCTCCAGACCAAGCACGAGACCGCCGGCAGCCTCGACGCCTTCGAGATGACCGTCCAGCCGAACGCCCGCATGCCCATCGCCCACTATCACGAGAGCTGGGACGAAACCGTTTATGGGCTGTCCGGCGCCTCGACCTGGCGTGTCGACGGCCAGGATGTCGTGCTCAAGCCGGGTCAATCCGTCTTTATCAAGCGCGGGATCGTTCACAGCTTTCGTAACGATACTCAGGAGGCGGCGATCTGCCTGTGCATCCTGACGCCCGGCGTTCTCGGGCCCGGCTATTTCCGCGAGATTGCGGGCCTGCTGGCAGGCGGCGCGCCGGATCCGGCAAAAATGAAGGAGGTCATGCTGCGTTACGGGCTCGTGCCCACCCCGCAATAAACAACCTCACATCCCCCCAAGATGCTCGGCGACGGAGTAGATGTCCTTGTCGCCGCGGCCGGACAGGTTGAGCACCATGAGGTGGTCTTTCGGGCGCTTGGGCGCGAGTTCCATGATCTTGGCCAAGGCGTGCGCGGGCTCGAGTGCGGGGATAATGCCTTCGAGCTTCGAACAGAGCTGGAAAGCGTCAAGCGCTTCCTTGTCGGTCGCGGCGAGATAAGTCACCCGGCCGACATCGTTGAGCCAGGAATGCTCAGGCCCGACGCCGGGATAGTCGAGGCCGGCGGAGATCGAGTGGCCTTCGAGGATCTGCCCGTCGTCGGTTTGTAAAAGGTAGGTCCGGTTGCCGTGCAGCACGCCGGGGCGCCCGCCATTGATCGAGGCCGCGTGACCGTCGGGCACGTCGAGCCCATGCCCAGCGGCTTCGACCCCGAACATCTCGATCTGCGGTTCATCGAGGAACGGGTGGAAAAGGCCGATGGCGTTTGAGCCGCCGCCGATGCAGGCGACCAGGCTATCCGGCAGGCGGCCCTCGAGTTCGAGCATCTGCGCCCGCGTCTCTTCGCCGATCACGCACTGGAAGTCGCGCACCATCGCAGGGTAGGGATGCGGACCAGCGACGGTGCCGATGCAATAATAGGTGTCGCGCACGTTGGTCACCCAATCGCGCAACGCTTCGTTCATCGCGTCCTTGAGGGTCTTCGCGCCCTGCTGCACCGGCCGTACTTCGGCGCCGAGCATTTTCATGCGGAAGACGTTCGGCTTCTGCCGCTCGACGTCGAGCGCGCCCATATAGACGATGCATTCGAGGCCGAAGCGCGCGCAGGCGGTCGCGGTCGCGACGCCATGCTGGCCGGCGCCGGTTTCGGCGATGATGCGCTTCTTGCCCATGCGGCGGGCGAGCAGGATCTGCCCGATCACGTTGTTGATCTTGTGCGCGCCGGTGTGGTTCAGCTCCTCGCGCTTGAAGTAGATCTTGGCGCCGCCGAGGTGTTCGGTCAGCCGCTCGGCGAAATAGAGCGGGCTTGGGCGCCCGACATAGTGCTTGAGCAGGTGGTTGAGCTCGGCCTTGAACGCAGGATCGGCCTTCGCCTCCTCATAGGCCTTCTCGAGCGACAGAATGAGCGGCATCAGCGTCTCGGGGACGAAGCGTCCGCCGTAGATGCCGAAGCGGCCGCGCTCGTTCGGGCCCTCGCGATAGGAATTGGGCTTTTCGAGTTTGCTCATGTCAACCCACTCTCGCCGCGGCTAGCGTCGATTGTAGCCGCGCTCGCTGAGCGCGGCGACGCGGTCAACGACCGCGTCTACAACAGCCCGATGTGGCGGAGTCGCAATCTGCTCCAGCGCGAAGGCGCGCCTTGCCGCCGAGACAAAGGTCCTGATCCTGGCCGGGTCCTTGACGCCTGGCGCGCTCTCGACGCCCGAGGACACGTCCACGCCGCGGGTTCCGCTTAGCGCGATGGCCGCCTCGACGGAGTCCGGGTCCAGGCCTCCGGACAAGAGCCACGGAACGGACGGACGAAACTCTCGCGTCAGGCTCCAGTCGAACGGACGGCCGTTGCCGCCCGGCAGCGCCGCGCCTTTGGGCGGCTTGGCGTCGATCAGCAGATGGTCCGCGGCGCCCTCGTAAAGCTCGGCTTGGGCAAGGTCCTCACGCGTCGCGACCCCGATCGCCTTCATTGTCGGACGGGCAAAAAGCTCGCGGATCTCTTTCACCCGAGCCGGCGTTTCCTGCCCATGCAATTGCATGAGGTCGGGCGACAAGGCGTCGATGATGCGCTTCAGCGTGTCGTCGTCGGCGTCGACGCTCAGCGCGACGATCTTCGCATGTCCCCGCGCCCGCAGTCCAAGAGCACGCGCGCTCGCCCAGTCGATATGGCGCGGGCTCTTGGGGAAAAACACGAACCCGACCATATCCGCGCCTGCGTCGAGCGCGGCGTCGAGCGTCGGGGCCGTGGAAAGGCCGCAGATTTTGACAATGGGCGTCATCGCGGGCTTCTTTCGGTCAAAGCGCCCGCGCTGTCAAAGGAAGGCGGAGAGGCTGCTCCTCGGTTGGAGGCTCATTCTTCGACCTTACCCGCGCCGAGATTGCGTTCGAGCTCGTCGATTTCGCCCTGCGCCGCCGCCCGCATCTTGGCTTCCGCATCGCGATAGAGTGAGACGATCCGCCGCCCTTGTTCGGTCAGCGCCGCGCCGCCGACTTTCGTCCCGCCGTGATGCGCCGCGACAACGGGTTCGGCGAAGATCTTGTTCAGTTCGTCGACGAGCAGCCAGGCGCGGCGGTAGGACATTTTGTGCGCGCGGCCGGCGGCCGAAATCGAACCGGTCTTGTCGATCGCTTCCAGAAGCGCGACCTTGCCCGCGCCGAGGCGGCGGCCGCCGTCGAAATCGAGCCGGATCGTCAAACGCGTGCCCATCGCTCCCCTCGGCTTGCCTTCAACTCGTGTGGCATCGTCATCGCGAGGAGCGAAGCGACGCGGCGATCCAGGAGCCGTAGGGCGCCCGACGACTCCTGGATTGCTTCGCTTCGCTCGCAATGACGATCGCGGGTCGACCGAATCGCATCATAGTCCAGTGCCCGCGTGGGCGTATTCCCAATAGAGTTTCCGCGCCCG
>DATCEJ010000637.1:0-11598 GCA_036510135.1 Roseiarcus sp.
CGCTGAAAGCACACTAACTCTTTTGCCGGTTGCTTCCTGAAGATCTCTACTAGGCACCTCAGTCCCCTCGTCTGTATAGCGATTATCAAGAAACGACACTACGACGCGGCCAACGGCGGCCATTTGACGTTTAGTCATCTGCCAAAGAGCACTGTCTTCGTTTATACCAGATTTAGTTGTAGTCCACGGAAGCTTTTCTGGATCTTTGGACACGAAAAAGACGGTCCCAAGAAAAGGCCGGTGTTTCGGTTGAAATATTGGCAGCCCCGCCCCACCCCAACCTGTAAGTTGGGTCTTGTCAGCAAAAATAACCGCTCGCCCGTTACAAAATACGAACCACCCAGAAGATCTGTCTCGGAATTGCCCGCCCTCTTGAATTCCAATACCCGCAGTAATGGCACACGTCACGTTGTCGAAAATGAGCATATCGGACGCATGGTTACTTCCAATCTCAATATTTATTCCCTGCAATACCTTGGTATTTACGTCAATCGTGACGAACTTAGCCATGTAAAACGCGTATGTTCTTGAGATTAACTCCCGAAGCTGCCCCTCGAAAACGCCATCTGAAATCCTTCGCTCGACTTCATCGTGTAACTCGGTGACGGTGATCGAAGTGCCGCATTTTGCACGCTCTTGAGGAGAGCGGACTGATATAGGAAACGTCCATTTCGGACTCGAATCTCTGGCCCACTGTTGAACATTAAGCTTTAAGTCAAATCCTCCCTCGACGTGATCAGATCGTATATTAATTTTGTTCCCCAGCTTGAACAACGCACGCTTCAACCCAATGCCGTAAACAGAAAGTCGATCCTTTTCATGCGACTCCGAGGAGCTGCGTCCAAATTTGAAGACATGCTCGGCCGCTGTCTTTGCGGAAATGCCGGGTGCCGTGTCCATGATTTGCACTCGACCAGGAGCGACCGAAATGGAAATTATTACGTTGGGCGCAACCGTTTGATCTTGGTGTAAGGACATGTAGTCGACTGCCGTTTTGAGGCGGTCTGAGTAGGGTTCAACTGCGGCATTAATCGAATTGTCGACGAGGTCTAAAAACGCCGCAACCAGTGGAATATCGCGCGTAAGAAGCGAAATAAACAGACGCTTCTCGGGGCTCGCATCGGCCGGGATAATTTCAGGCATTTGTAGCCTCTACCAGCCTGGGAAAGTGGGGTGGTCTGTTCGACACACTTTCGCGCCCAGTGGGGATTAGAACTGGAACATCATCTCGGACTTGGAGAGTACCCTGCTCGAGGGCCTCCAGACGGCGCTTTGCGATTGCGAGATATTTTGACTCTCGATCGGATCCTGCGAAATTACAGCCTTCGAGCAATGCGGCAACAGCTGTGGTGCCCGAGCCTACGTAAGGATCGATTACGAGGCCGCCTCGTGGTGCGAGGGCAGCTATCAAGCGGCGAACCAGAGCAGTCGGAAATTGGCAGGGATGGCCGGTTTTCTCGATATGGTTCGCTTTCACGTTTGGAATTCCCCAGACGTCCCCGATGTCCCATACGTCCCCCGGGTTCTTCCCGAGCGGGTTGCCGCTCCATTCTCCTTTTCGTGGACCTTTGTAGTGCCGCTTTCCCGGATAGATCTGCGGGACTCGTACAGCGTTAAGATCGAAGTAATACCCTGATCCTTTAGTGTACCATAGAATTGTTTCGTGCCGTCCACTGAAACGGCTGGCGAGATGCATGCCGTGGCCGAATGTCCAAATGATTCTGTTGCGCAAGATAAGAATTCGATTTCGCCGAACCTCGCCGGCAATAAGGATATCTAGCGGAATTAGATGCCCGCTTCGGATGTGATTACCTACTTGCCAACAGAGGCTCCCTCCCGGCCGGAGCGCGCGCAACATGCTCGGTAGCACCCTCCGTATCTCCTTAGTGAAATCGTCCGAGCTTTTCGAAGTGTCGTACTCTTTCCCCATGAAATAGGGCGGGGATGTTACTATGAGGTCGACGGAACTCGGCGCTAGACTTTTCAGCATGTCACTTGCGTCACTCTCCTGGAGTTTCGCAAAAACCGGACCCAACCGGTGCTCTGAATATGGCCGCTCCGAATATGAATGCATGTCGTTTGCTATTCCCCTGATTCCCCGACTGCATGCTATATGAACTTTAATGAAGGGATCCATTCCGAGCTACAGCGCGGCGGGCAACGGTTAAGACGCGCGCTTCCGAACCATCGAAACCGTTCCGGCGATCACCGCAAAGATCGCAAGCATGACGAGGCCTCCCGCCACAGCCTCGACGAAATGATGGGGCGAGAAAGCCGCAAGCCTGCGGTCGGGCGATCCCCGCGCGACCTGGAGCTGCCAGGATAGCATCGCGGACGTGCTGGCGACGCCGACGCCAGTGCCGATGATGCGCGTCAGATTGAGCATCGCGCCCGCTTCGCCGGCAAGGCTGGCCGGGGCGGCGTTGATCGTCGCGTGGTTGTTTGGCGCAATGAACACGCCAAGTCCCGCTCCGAAAGCCACGAGGCCGAGGAAGCCGATCCAAAGGTTGGCGACAGGCTCCCTCACGACCAAAGTGAGCGCGAGCAGGGCGACGAAGCACATCGCCATCCCCGCTACGCTGAGGAGGCGCGTCCCCATCCAGTCGGCGAGCGCGCCGGCGAACGGCGCGACGATTCCGATGGTGATTGGAACGATCGCGAGCTTGAGTCCAGCGGCGATGGGACTGTCCTCGTAGCCGCGCACGAGCGCGAAGGAAGCGAGGAAGAACATGCCGTAAAGCATGGCGTACGACAACGAACAGGCGAGCGCGCCGCCGAGAAATGCCGGTTCCCCCAGCAGCGCAGGATCGATCAGCGGCGAACGCGATCCGCGTTCCTGCCTAAGGAACAGAAAGATGAGCGCGATCGCGGCGCCGATCGAGCCGAGAAGCGCCGGCGAGGTTGGCCCCAGCGCGGAAATTTGATTGAGCGCGAACATTGCCAACGTCAGCGCAGGCGCAAGCATGAGAGCGCCGCGCCAGTCGAATGCCTGGGTCGGATCCTGCTGCGCTGTCACCGGAAGCACCAACCACCCGACGATCACCGCGAGCAGCCCGAAAGGAACATTGATCCAGAACACCCAGGGCCAGCCGAATGTCCCGAGCAGCAGGCCGCCGACGACCGGGCCAGCGCTGACCCCGACCGCCTGCGCAGCGGCAAGCACGCCGAGCGCCCGCGCGCGCCGGCTCTTGTCCGTCGCCAGGACGACAAGCGCGAGGCTGTTAGCCCCGAGCATCGCCCCGCCGACGCCCTGCAGAAGGCGGAACGCGACCAGCGTGACGAGATCCGGCGCAAAGCCGCAGAGCGCGCTCGCCAAAGTGAACACGGCGAAGCCCAGGATGTAGAGCAGCTTTCGTCCGAAGATCTGGCAGAGCTGAGCGAAGATCGGCAGGAACGACGCGTAACCGAGCAGATAGCCAAGCGCGACCCAGCTCACGCTCTCGAGGGTCGCGCCAAATATGCGCCCGAGGGTCGGGAGCGCGATCTGGACGATGCTCGCATCGACCTGGCCCATGAACCCGCTGACGCAGCACACGCCGACGACCAGCCACGGATAATAGCGCCAGCGCGCGAGAAGCGAGACCGGAGGCGGCTCCACGCCATGGCGGATAAGGTCGCTCACGCGAAACGCGGGCGCAGAGCCCAGATCTTCGACGCTCATCCGACCCCCCCGATTCCCCAATCGGCAGCGGCCATATGGATGACGGACCGGCGGAAAAATCAAGCGCTGAGCCTGGGAAGCCATACGAGGGGACGCTGGCTCAGCCGCCGATGTCGAAATCGCCTCCCCTCAAACGTCTATTTGCTGACGGCATTCTCGGGAATCGTTCCGACACGCCTTCGACCGGGAGGGAAGCCCACATAACAACCGACCTTTGGTGCCTTGCGTGCACGGCGATGCTGACGGCGGCGCTGTGGATTCCGTATATCGCCTGCCAGGTGATGACGAACGGCCCCCTGTCGGGGGAAAACTATGTCGACCCCGCGCCCCGTCCCGTGCCCCTTTGGGGTCAGCGCGCTCATCGCGCCTATCTCAACGCGGTCGAATGTTTCGCCCCATTCGCCGCGCTCGTCATCGTCGCCCAAGTCGCCGGCAAGGCGAACGGGATGACGGAGTTCTGGGCGATGAGCTTCTTCTGGCTGAGACTCGCGCACGCCATCGTTTACTGGGCGGCCATCCCTTATCTGAGAACCGTGCTGTTCACACTGGGCTTCGTTTGCGTCGCCGGGATATTCTGGCAGGTGATCAAGTAGGTCGCGAACGAATCCGCTTCGCCTGGCTTCACCTCGTTGTCATTCCCGGCGGACCGCAGGTCCGACCGGGAATCCAGCCCTTCCAAGCGGCCGGCGCGCTGGATTCCCGATCGGCCGCGCTGCGGCCGTCGGGAATGACAAGGGTCGCCGCCGAGACCGCCCTCACCGCTCCCGCATCGCCTTCGAAGCGACTTCGACCAGCGGCGAGAACAGATATTCGAGCATGCGCCGGGCGCCGGTCTTGAGCTCGACCGTCACCGCCATGCCTGACGTGAGCGGCTGGACGGCCCCGTCGACGGCGATCGTTTCGACGTCGGGTTTCAGCACCACGGGGAACACCAGATTCTGCGTGCGCTCTCCGCCGGCAAAACCGGCCGCTTTGGAGACGCGCGTCGGATCGCCCTCGATCGCATCGGCGTCGGGCTCGGGGATGGCGTCCTTGGCGATGCGCGTGACATGCGCTTTGATCGCGCCATAGCGGGTGAAGGGGAAGGATTCGATCTTGACCACCGCCTCCTGGCCGATTCTGACAAAGCCGATGTCGCGATTGCGCACATAGGCCTGGATCTCGAGCCCCGAATGCTCCGGCACGATGCGCATGATCTCCTGCCCGCTCGTAACCACTTGGCCGGCGTTGGTGATGATCGACGATTGCACCCGGCCCGCAATCGGGGCTTTCAGCGTCAGATGATCGAGCTGGGCTTGAGCTTTGGCCAAGCGCTGCTCGATATCTTCCGCGTGCCGCTCGGCGTCCTCAAGCTTGCCAGCGTCCTCCGAGATGAAGTCCTGAACCGCCTTGTCGGAATTGCGGGCGATGACCTCAAGCCCCGCGGCGAGCGAAGCCAGATCCTGCTCCTGCTTCGCCTCCTGGGTGATCTGATATTGCAGCGTTTCGGTGGCGTCGATGACCGCGGCCTTCGAGCCCGCCTTGGCTTCGACCAGCTTCGTGCGCATGTCGACGCGCTCTTGCAGGGTCGCAACGAGGTTCTTCTGCGTCGCGATTGTCTGCCTCAGTTTGTCGCTTTCGGCGGTCTTCTGCGCCCGCTCGGCATCGAACGAGGCGACGTTTGCCGCCAATTGTCCGAGATCGGCGGCGAGGACACGGGTTTCGCGCTCGCGCAACGCCGGCGCCACGGTCTCTGGCCAATCGATCGCCGGGGGTGGATCGAAGCGGCGCGACCGCGCGCTCACGAGCGCGGTCTTGCGGCGCAGGATTTCCGCCCGCGCGGACGCGAGCTCGGCGCGCGCGCCCTCAGCGTCGGCAAGGGCGGCCGAGCGGTCGAGCTCGACCAGCACATCGCCCGCCTGCACGAGCGAACCGTTGCCGACGTTGATGGCCTCGACCTTACCCGTTTCCAGGGGCTCGACGACCTTCACCTGTCCCATCGGCTGAAACTTGCCTTGTGCGGCGGCGACGATGTCGACGCGGCCGAAATAGGCCCAGCCCAACGCGGCGACGACGAAAGCGCAGATGATCCATAAGAAAGCGACATGGACCGGAGACGGCGGCGTTTCCAGAATCTCAAGCGCTGGGGCGAGGAATTCCCGGTCGCTGAGGTTTATTTTCGGCTTGAACCGCGCGAGCGCGCGTGGGGCAAACAGCTTGGCGGCGGGACGTGCGTTGTCACCGGGCGCCGCGGCAGGGATGAGGCTCACGCTGCGATCTCCGCCGGCTGACTCTGAAGGCCCCAGAGATAGGCGTAGAGGCCGCCGGGACGGCGCAAGAGTTCGGCGTGCGAGCCGACCTCGACGATGCGGCCGTCCGCCATGCCGACGATGCGGTCGCAGCCCCGCACCGCGGCCAGACGGTGGGCGATGATGATGACGGTGCGATCCTTGACGATGCGGCGCATGTTGCGCTGGACGATGCGCTCGCTCTCGTAGTCGAGCGACGACGTCGCCTCGTCGAAAATGAGAATGCGTGGATTGGTCGCGAGCGCGCGCGCGATGGCGATGCGCTGTCTTTGTCCGCCGGAAAGATTGGCGCCGCGCTCCTCGATCATCGTGTCATAGCCCTCCGGGAGCTTGTCGATGAACTCATCGGCGCCGGCGAGCCGGGCGATCTCGATGACGCGCGCGCGCGGCATTGCCGGATTGGCGAAGGCGATGTTCTCGTGCACCGTGCGGTTGAACAGGAGGTTCTCCTGCAAGACGACGCCGATGTGGCTGCGCAGCCACGCCGGATCGACATGGCTCAAGTCCGCGCCGTCCAGCAGCACCTGGCCTTCGCTCGGAAGGTAAAGGCGCTGAACGAGCTTGGTCAGAGTCGACTTGCCGGAACCCGATGGCCCGACGATGCCAATGGTCTCGCCAGGCCGGAGGCTAAGCGAAATGTCCTTCAACACCTCGGGCGCGCCCGGGCGGTAGCGGAATCCGACTCGGCGAAATTCAATCGCGCCGCGCGGCGTCGGCGGCAGCAGGCGCGCGGCGGACGAAAATTCGGGCGGCGCGTTGAGGATATCGCCCAGCCGGTCGATCGAGATCTGCACCTGCTGAAAATCCTGCCAGATCTGCGACAAGCGCAGGATCGGCTGGACAGCCTGAGAGGCGATCATGTTGAAGGCGACGAGCGCGCCCACGGTCAGCTCTCCGTCGATCACCGCCTTGGCGCCGAACAGAAGCAGCGCCGCGGTCGTCAGCTTGCTGATGTACTGGATGGCGAGCTGCCCGCCGGACCCCAGCATCGCGGCGGCGAAGCTGGTCTTGACGTAGGCGGCGAGCTTCTCCTCCCATTGCGCGCGCATGATCGGCTCGACCGCTGCGCTCTTCACCGTGTTCACGCCGACGATCGTCTCGACCAGGAACTGCTGGCTCGCCGCGCCGCGGTTGAACTTCTCCTTGACCAGTTCGCGTAAGGGGGGCCTCACGGAAAAGCCAATCACCACGTAGAACGGAATCCCGGCGAGCACGATCAGGGTCAGCGACCACGAATAGGCGAACAGGACGCCGACGAACACGAACGCGAACACGAGGTCGAGCGCCGAGAACAGAGCTTGTCCGGTGAGAAAATTACGGATCGTCTCCAGTTCCCGCACCCGGGCGACGGTTTGCCCGGTCGAACGCGTCTCGAAATAGGAAATCGGCAGGCGAAGAAGATGCGCGAACAGGCGTTGGCCGAGCTCGACGTCGATCCGATTCGTGGTGTGCGACAGCGCGTAGGTGCGCAAATATTGCAGCGCGACGTCGAACATTCCGATGGCGACAAGCCCGCCGACGAGCACGAACAAGGTCTCATAACCGCGATGGGTCAGCACCTTGTCGACGACCACCTGGAAGAACAGAGGCGTCGTGAGAGCGAAAATCTGCACGAACAGCGACGCGGCCAGCACATGACCGAGCGGACGGCGATAACGCCAGATGGTGGGCAGGAACCAGCGCATGCCGAACTGGCGCGGATCGACGCCGGCGCCGCCGATCTGGCGAGCGACGAGAAGCGCCTGCCCGCCGATGTCGCGCGCAAGGTCTTCAAGCGGCGCCTCGTGGGCGGCGTGGCTGATCGGATCGACCAGCCGATACAACCCCGACGGATTGCGCCCCCCAAACACCATGAACGCGCCGCTGCTCATCCGGACGATGGCCGGAGCCGGCAAGGTCGCCAGCCGTTCGGCGGTGACCTCCACGACCAGCCGCGCTTTCATTCCGAGGAGTTTTGCGGCGCGAATGAGATCGCCCTCATTGGCCTCACGCGCGCCCAGCGCCAGCTCGCGCGCAAGCTGCACCGGGTCGGCGCCGATGCGGTAATAGGCCGCGATGCCGCATAGAGCGCGCAAGCCCGGGTCGAGCGGCGTCCCCTCGCGGAGAGGCGGCGCGGTCTCCATCATCTGAGCTCAAGCCTTTCTCACCCGGGCTTGGCCGCCCGGCAACGACGATCCGCACATAGCCCCACGCTCGCCGGGGCCCGCGAGCCGCAATCGTAGCGAATGACCATCCGTTAACCGCAAGCTGAACCACAGGACAGACTTAGCAAATGCTTGAGCGGTGCCTCGTTCTGGGATTCCGAGGGGATGCCCTTTTTAACGTCCCGGTGACCGCGGGCGCCTGAAGGCTTGCTCGTTCCGCCGCGGCAGGTTATACACGCGGCCACAACGTCCACGTGTATAGGGGGTCTGGCGATGCGCCAACAGGTCAAGATCGCTTTGCTCGGCTGCGCCGTAGCGGCATTGGCCGCTGCTGTCGCCCCGGCAAATGCAACCGTCTATAACGTGAATCGCACGATCGACGGCGGCTCGGTCGTCGGCACGATCACCACGGACGGCGCGACGGGTGTGATCAACCCCTCCGACTTCATTGCCTGGGATCTGGAACTCAGCGGCCCGGGATCGACGATGACGATCACCAGCAATGACGCGCAACATGCCGTCTATGGCCAAGGCGTCGACATCACCGCTGACGCAACAAATGTCTCCTTCAATTTCTCTGCTGGCGACGGCGGCTTTCTCGTCTTTCAGCAGGTCATGGGCAGCGGGCAGACCTATTGGTGCGTCAATTCCAACAATGGCACATGCAACGACAACGAATCCGTGGTTCCGCAAGGCTTCATGGATCCGAGCGCGCAGTTTGCGACCCGAACCGGCGTCCAGGTGATCGCGTCGGCGACCGGAGCAACCCCTGAGCCGGCCACCTGGGCGTTGATGCTCCTGGGCTTCGCGGGCTTGGGCTTCGCCGGCTTCCGTCAGAGCCGCACGCGCGCTGTCTCGGCCTGAACCGAGACTCACCGCTCCGCGGGAAGATCGCGAGGTCGCCCCTTACGCTTTCGCGATCCTCGTCATATTGGCGACGAAGCGCCAGCGGTTTGACTACGCGCCGTGCGTAACGACCTTGACGTCCACATTGCCGCGCGTCGCATGGCTGTAGGGGCAGATCTTCTCGTGCGCCTCTTCCGCCAGCGACTGGAGCTCCGCCTGGGCCAAGCTCGTGTCGGTCACGTCGAGCACGACCGCGAGGCCGAAGCCGCCCTTCTCGCGCGGGCCGATGCTGACGGCGCATTTCACCGTCGCCTTCGACGCATCCTTCTTGTGCTGCTTGGCGATGAAGTCGAGCGCCCCGCCGAAACACGCGGCGTAGCCGGCGGCGAACAGATGCTCGGGCGTCGCTGTGTCCGGCTTGCCGGGACCGCCCATCTCCTTCGGCACCGACAGATTGACGCTGACCTTCCCGTCGTCGGATTGCGTGTGGCCGTTGCGGCCGCCGGTCGCGGTCCCATGAGCGGTGTAAAGCGGCTTGATCGCGTCGGTCATGTCATTTTCTCCTCATGACGGTTTCGGGGTGGATAGATCACGCCTGCATCCGAGAGGCAAACGCGCCGCCTCAGTCGCGGCGCGTATCGCGCACAATCTCAGCCATCGCATGCGCCTCGTTCTCGCCCATCGCCTCGAGCCCGTCGACCACTCCGGCGCGGTCGGCGGCGTTGCGGTTCTGGCTCGTCTTCCATTTTCCGCGGAGGTCGAGGATCTCGATCTCGACGCCGACGATCGCGCGGCGCTGCATGGCGATGAAATCGGCAGGCGCGTCGCCGACCGCCCAGGGCGCTTCGCGGCGTTCTTCGAGCGCCCGGGTCAGCTCCTCGATCTGCTGGGTCAGCCACGCCTCATCCATCACCTTGGCCCGGCCCTTCGCTTGGACCATGGTGTAATTCCAGGTCGGCACCACTTTGCCGGTCTCCCGCTTGGTCTCGTACCAGGACGGGGTGATGTAATGGTCGTGGCCCTGGAACACGACCAGCGTGTCCGGCGAGGCTTCAAGATCGCGCCATTGCGGATTGGCGCGAGCGATATGCACTTTTAGCGTGCCCAGCTTCGACGCCGCCACATCGAGAACGAACGGAACCGAATTGGCCACGAGCCCCTCGGCGCCGTTGCTGATCAGGAGGCCGAACACGCGCTCCTTGATCAGCGCGTGCAGTTCCGGCAGATCTTCGTTTCGATGGAGAGGGGGTTCGTACAAGGCGGCCTCGTCACCCCCAATGTGGGCGATGTCAAAGCGAATGTGAAGAGCCAGCGCTTTTAGCCCATGATGCAATTGGGTCGAACCACGATCGTCATTGCGAGCCGTAGGGCGTCGAAAGACGCCCGTCCTTCCGAACGGGCTATGGCGAAGCAATCCAGGGGAGCGTCGGGCGCTCTACGACTCCTGGATCGCCGCGTCGCTTCGCACCTCGCGATTCCATCTGAACCCATCGTCCTCTAAAGACCGAGGTCGCTCAAGCCCGGATGATCGTCCGGACGACGCCCGAGCGGCCAGTGATAAAGACGGTCCTGCTCCTTGATCGGCAGATCGTTGATGCTCGCGTGCCGGACCCGCATCAGCCCCTCCTCGTCGAACTCCCAGTTCTCGTTGCCATAAGCGCGGAACCAGCTTCCCGCGTCGTCATGCCACTCATAGGCGAAGCGAACCGCGATGCGGTTCTCATGAAAGGCCCAGAGTTCCTTGATCAGCCGATAGTCGAGCTCGCGGTTCCATTTGCGGGTCAGAAACGCCTCGATCGCAGGGCGCCCTTGAAGGAACTCCGCCCGGTTTCGCCACCGGCTGTTTTCGGAATAGGCCAGCGCCACACGCGCCGGGTCGCGCGTGTTCCAGCCGTCCTCGGCCCCGCGCACCTTCCGCGCCGCGGTGTCTTGACTGAAGGGCGGCAGAGGCGGTCGACTCATGGCTCTCGCCCTCTATTCCGCGGCCTGCCGGTCCACGCCGTAGCGCTTCTCGATATAGTCGCTGACCAGCGCCTTGAAGTCCTCGGCGATGCGCGGCCCGCGAAGGGTGACGGTCTTGACCCCATCGACGAACACCGGCGCCGCCGGCGCTTCCCCGGTTCCGGGCAGCGAGATGCCGATATTGGCGTGCTTGCTCTCGCCCGGGCCGTTGACGATGCAGCCCATCACCGCGACGTTCAGCCGCTCGACGCCCGGATAGACCGCGCGCCATTCCGGCATCGACGTGGCGAGATAGGTCTCGATGTCGCGCGCGAGCTCCTGGAACACGGTCGAGGTCGTTCGCCCGCAGCCGGGACAGGCCGCGACCTGCGGCGCAAAATTGCGGAAACCCATGGTTTGCAGCAATTCCTGCGCGACCTTGACTTCCTGCGTCCGGGCGCCGCCCGGCTCGGGGGTCAACGAAATGCGGATCGTGTCGCCAAGCCCTTGCTGCAGCAGGATGCCAAGCGCTGCGGACGAGGCGACGATGCCCTTCGAGCCCATGCCGGCCTCGGTCAAGCCCAGATGCAGCGCGTAATCGGACCGTTCGCCAAGCATGCGATAGACGGTGATGAGATCCTGCACCGACGAGACTTTTGCGGAGAGGATGATGCGCTCGCGTGAAAGCCCGATCTCTTCTGCGCGCGCTGCCGACAAC
>DATCEJ010000638.1:0-4764 GCA_036510135.1 Roseiarcus sp.
CTTCACAGCCAGCTCGCCGCAAAATGCCTTTGAGTTCGACATGGGCTCGTCTGTGCCTGAGCCGTCGACCTGGGCGATGATGATGCTTGGTTTCGTCGGCCTGGGCTACGCCGCATTCCGCCGCAGCGCCAAGTCGCGCCCCCTCGTAGCATAGGTCCAGATCCGACATGAGCGCTGAAGGCCGCCTCCGCGCGGCCTTTCTTTTTGGCGCCGGCGAAATCCTTGTCGGCCGGCCGCGTGTGGGAGCGCCCTGCTCTGGCTGATTGGCCGCGTCGAGCAGAAACAGCGCCGCCAAAACGCCGAAGACCACCATAGATGAGCCGGATTGGACGCTAGCGAACGATTAGAGCAATCGCGCCGCCAGCCGGAGCCCATGAAAAACATATGAGAGCGACACGCCGGGAAATCCTGACTCTGGCGGCGGTGAGCGCGCTCGCCGCGCGGCCTGCGCGCGCTCAAGCCCCAGGCCAGCCCGACGAAGCGACCGCCGGGTCAAATCAAGCGGCCTTCGACCAGGTCTGGGCGTTGGTGCGCGATCGCTTCTACGATCGCCGCCTCAATGGCCTCGATTGGCAGGAGCAGCGCGCACGCTTCCGCCCTGAAGCTTCATCCGCACGCTCGCAGGAAGACGCGGCGCTGGTCATCAACGCGATGCTGGCGAAGCTCGGCGCCTCCCACACCCATTTCTACACGCCAGAGGAGCCGGCCTATTACCAGCTTGCGGATATTTTCGTGGGCGCGCTCGGGCATCGCGGCCTTGAGCGGGTCTTCCCCAGAGGAGAGGTATCCTATCCGGGAATTGGCGTGTTCACCGAGGTCGACATTCAAAGCCGCATCTTCGTAACCGGGGTCATCGAGGGCGCGTCCGCGCACGCGGCCGGCGTTTTGCTCGGCGACGAAATCATATCGGCGGACAATCGCCCGTTCCTCCCGGTCAGCTCCTTCCGCGGCAAGGTTGGATCGCCTGTCTCGCTCGAGATCCGCCGCGCATCCGGCGCCGCGCCGATCACGATCAGCGTATCGCCGGCCGATCTTCATCCGAACGAGATGTTCCTGCGCGGCCTCAAGGAGAGCGCGCGCCTCATTGTCGCAGACAAGGCCAAAATCGGATACGTGCACGTCTGGTCCTATGCGAGCCGCCGGATGCAGTCCGCGCTCGAGGACCTGATGTCCGATGGGCCGCTCAAGGACGCCGACGCCTTGGTTTGGGATCTGCGCGGGGGATGGGGCGGCGCCCAACCGCAATATCTCGACCTTTTCAATCCGCGCGCGCCGACAATGAAGATCACGGGCCGCAACGGAGAGACCGGGTTCGTCGGCGTGAAATGGCGGAAGCCCGTGGCCGCTCTGATCAACGAAGGCACTCGCAGCGGCAAGGAGGTGCTCGCCTATGGGTTCAAGGAATATCGGTTCGGCGAACTCGTCGGCCATCGTACCGAAGGCGCGGTGCTGGCGGCGACGGCGTTCCTGATCGGCGCCGACGGCCTGCTCCTGCTCGCGGTCGAGGACGTGCTGGTGGACGGCCAGCGCCTCGAAGGGGTCGGCGTCACGCCGACGATCGAAGTCCCATTCGACTCGCGCTACGCGGCAGGCGGCGATCCACAGCTCGACCGCGCCGTGCAGATCCTCGCAGGCGCTTAGGATCCCGCTCTCGGCAGCGTTGGCGCTGTTCGGATCGATGAAAAATGTGCGACCAACGTAAGCGCGCTCGCTGGCCAAGCGCCCAACAAGTCAGATAGGGGCAACGCGGGGAACCGGATCGCTGCGGAGGAAGCATGACGGGGACTAGCGAGCTTCACCACCCTCGCCTGGCGTCCGACGGTCTCATCCTTGGAGTCGTTGCGGCCTATGCCGCCGCCTTTGTCGTGTTCGGCTTCCTCGTTCAGCCCCCAGCCGACGTTCTGCGGGGCTTAAGCGCGATCCTGACCACCCGCGACGCGCTGCTCACCGACTATTTCGGCGTCGGCGGAATCGGTGGGGGTTGTGTGAACGCTGGGCTGCTCACCCTTGCAGGAACGCTCGTCTATTGGCGCGCGGACGCGAAGATGACGGGCGCGTCCGTCGCGGCTCTCTTTCTCGTGCTCGGTTTCGGCCTGTTCGGCAAGAATCTTCTCAACGTCTGGCCGATCGTCGCGGGCGTTGCGCTCTACGCGCGGTTCCGCGGCGAGCCCTTCCGTGCGCATCTTAACACGGCGTTTTTTGGCGGCGCGCTCGCCCCGATTTTTTCCGAGATCCTGTTTTCCACCGATCTCACGCCGATGGTCAGCGTGCCCCTCGCTCTCGCGACCGGGCTTGCGGTCGGCTTCATTCTTCCGCCCGCCGCCGCGCACCTCTCCCGTGCGCATATGGGGTTCAGCCTCTACAACATGGGGTTCGCGGCGGGCATCGTCGGCACGATCGTCGTCGCGATGTACAAGGCGTTCGGCTACGTGCCCGACCCTGTCTTCATCTGGACAAACGGGGCGAACAGGCTTCTTGGCATATTCTTAAGCCTCGTCTTCGCCTCGATGGTCGCCGTCGGCTGGGCCTTCGATCGGGGCGCGCTCGAACGTCTGCCGGTCATTCTGAAGACGTCGGGGCGGTCTCCGACGGATTTCATTGCGCTAGCCGGCTTCGGCGCGACGCTCGCCAACATGGGGCTCGCGGGAGCGATCGGCGTCGCCTACGTCCTGGCGACGGGCGGTGATCTCAATGGCCCGTCGATTGGCGCGATCCTGACCATCGTCGGGTTCGCAGCGTTCGGAAAGCATCCGCGCAACATCGCGCCCATCATGATCGGGGTTTTCATAGGGGCGTTGGCGCGCTCAGCCAGCCCCGCCGATCCGTCGTTGACGCTGGCGGCGCTATTCGGAACGACGCTCGCGCCGATCGCCGGCCGCTTCGGCTTCGGATGGGGAATTGTCGCGGGCATCTTCCACTCGACGGCGGCGTTGACGGTCGGGCCGCTGCACGCTGGCCTCAATCTCTATAACAATGGATTCGCCGCCGGCATCGTCGCGTCTTTTCTCGTTCCTGTGATCGTGGCGCTCAGGGCGGGCTTCGGCTACCGCGATGACCTCGACGCCGAGGCTGCCCGGAAGACCTAACAATAGCGCCATACGGAACCTTCGATTGCTTCTCCGTCACTGGACTATGGGGCCGCCCGATTAGCGAGTCCGTTTTGAGTGTTTTCAATGACTTGCGGCGCGATTAACGAGCCAGTCCGCTCTTGAGGCCAAAGTTCTGTCGCACTCGGCCGAAAAAGCGCCAACCGACCTCTCGTTATTTCGGAAAAACAATATCACACGCGGGCTCGCTTCGCAAGAACTTGTTGGAATTTCCGCAATCGCGGGCCGGCCCTCAAGGACGCCGCCCTGGAAAGTCGAGCGACCTCATCAAACGATTCTCGCTTCACTCCGGCTTTGAACTGTTCGCAGGCTCCTCGCCGGGCAGCAGGAACATCCATGAGACAAGTACGAACGGAGCGGTCAGCGCCGGCAGCGCAAAGGGACGCAGCGCGACGTTGAGCGCCGCCTGCGCGACGACCGTGAAGATGACGCCGAGCGCGGCGTACAGGGTCGTTTTGAGGCCCGGCTTACGGAACGTTACGCCAAGCGCGATCGCCGTCAGCACCGGGCTAAAGCCGAGGAGCCCCTGGGTCACGAGATCGCTTTCCGCGCCGAAGGCGTGCGCGACGGCGACCGCAAGCATGCCGCCGCCGAGCGCGGACAGCGCGGCGGGGACCGAACTCACAGCGAGACCGCCGAGAAAGAGAAGCGCGGAGACGACGCTCGCTTTAAGAAACACCTGCGAGATCGATAGCAGCGTCCCGACGAGATAGGCTCCAAGCCCAACCGAGACCGACGCCGCCGGCTCGAAAGGCGCAACGAGGCCCGCAGTCGGCAGCGCGGCGCCCGAGAGACCGGCGAAGCCGGAAGTCGCAAGCAGCATGATCCAGGTGACGCCAACGAAGGGGGCTGTGAGCGCGGGCGCCCCGAAGGATTTGAGCGCGCTCGCCGTCCCGAGCGTCGCCACGGTCGAGACCGCCGCGCCCAGCACGACATAGATCCAGAGCGCAGCGCCTTGTGCGAGGAAGGTCGCGAGCGCCAGCCCGACAAGCACGCCGTTGTAGCCGTAAAGTCCGGCCGTCAGCGCCGTTTTGTCCGCCTTGAGCCAGATTGCGGTCAGTGTCGAAGCGACGACGCCAAGAACGCCGGCAAGCAGCACATGCGGAACGCCAGCCACGATCGAGCCCCACGCGATCGCCGCCAGAAAGAGGATCCCGGTCAGGGGATTGTCCTGAAACATGACCTGCCCGAACCCGCGCAGGCCGATGTCGACAAAACGCAGGGCCGGCGTTTGCGAGCAGCGCGCGTCCCAGTCTTTGAGCAGCGACTGCATCTTCGTCCCTCCCGAGCTACGGCGCTTTCCAGATCACGCTGCCGTTGGATAGAATTGTCATCGCGAGGAGCGAAGCGACGTGGCGATCCAGGGCCGAGCGCCCAACGCTTCCTTGGATTGCTTCGCTTCGCTCGCAATGACGGTCCTGGTTCGAGCCAAATGCTATTCGCTCTAATCGCCGCCTGCTCTACTGCGGAGAATAGAGCGCAGTCGGACTTTTCGACAAGGCGCGAGAGCTGAAGGCAAAAAAAGAGCGGCCCGCAGGCCGCTCGATTTTCGTCAGAGACGCCTCTGCCTCACTCAGCGGGAGCGCGCGCCTTGCTGCGCGGCGCTGGAGCCGGCTCCAGCGCGGGAGCAGCCAGCGGCAGAGCGGGAACGGCGGCA
>DATCEJ010000639.1:0-2508 GCA_036510135.1 Roseiarcus sp.
CGCAAAAATGAGGCGGAGCAGGAGTTGGGAGATGGTGGGCGCTAGAGGGATTGAACCTATGACCCCTACCATGTCAAGGTAGTGCTCTACCGCTGAGCTAAGCGCCCATCTCCCATGATCTCGAGCGACGATCAGGCGGCTCAAGGACGGCGCGATATAGACGCTCATGGCCCAACGCGCAATGGGTGAGGCGACCCTTGACTTGTCCGCAACCGCCCTGCCCCTCGTGAACCCATTCCGGCTTACGTTGCGCCCGGCCCTGCTTGCCGACATCGGCGCCGTGATGGCGATCGAACGCTCGCCGGACTACGAGCTTTCCGTCGCACGCTCGGAGGAGGAGGAGCATCGCGCGATGCTGGCTTTACCCTCGCACGCTTACCGGGTCGGCGTCGGGCAGTCGGGCGCAATCGAGGCCTTTGCCATCCTGCGCGGTCTTGGCGACCCGCACTTGAACCTCTACCTCAAGCGTGTCGCCGTCTCCCGCCCCGGCCAAGGATTGGGCGCCGCGTTTCTGAGCCTCGTTCTCGACGAGGCTTTCGGGCCGATGGGCGCCGAGCGGTTCCATCTCGACTGCTTCGCCGACAACCTCCGCGCCCAGCGTTCTTACGAGAAACTTGGCTTCACCCGCGACGGCGTGCTGCGCCAGGCCTATCGCCTTGCCGACGGGACGCGCGTCGACCTCGTCATGATGGCGGTCTTGAAGAGCGAGTGGGAAGAGCGCCAGCGCTAACGAGTCCGAAACGAGCCTTTTCAATGGCTTGCGGCGCGATTAACGAGTCCCTCGAAAAGCAATTCCAAGCCGCTAGCGCCCTCGGCGCCTGCGGCTACGCGTCGCGCAGTTTTGGCGCCGGTCCAGCCTTTTCAAACATTTAGGCGCCAAAACCTGTCACAAAGTAACTCCCAAGCCGGGGCCGGATTGCTGGGGCTCATCCAACGACCTCATCCTTGCGAAGCGGGCGTCTCGAAGGATGGCCCAGCGGGCGGCGCCGGTCGTGCCCCTCTGGAGCGCCCTTCGAGACGCGCCTTCGGCGCTCCTCAGGGCGAGGGCTGAGGGGGCTTGGGAGTTACGTCACAAATCACATAACGACTCGCACCCCTCGCTCTCAGGCCGCAAAGCGGTCTCGAATCAACGTCATTTTGTCGTCTCACTCTTCGGGACTCAGAATGAGCCCGATGGGCGAGAAGCGTCCAAACTTGAGGACGCTGATAAAACGACATCATAAGCCAGGCGTCTCATTCTGTAAAGCAGAAAACATTGACTTGGCGTAGTATCGTAAAGTTTTCAATGTGTTATGGATACCAATTGATCTAATGATCGAACAATTGTGGTCAGGCGGATGTTAAAGTTAGCCATTGTCCGGCCCGCTCAAGAAAATTAGGGATCCGGACAGGCCGAAGGTTTTGAAATCCGCGAGACCCTGTGGGATGCGGTAGAAGCTCCCGCCGCCAGAAGTGCGCATTGACATCGTCCCCGCGCCGTGTTCTCGGAAACTGCGGACGCGCCTCCATTAGCGCCGCTTCAGATCAGGCTCATGCCGCACAGCTGGTTGAAAACGACGACCAAAACATGGCCCCCGCTGAAAGGCGGGGCGCACGCCTAACCGGCGCTCCCGCGTCTCCCCGGCGGGCCGCCGGGTTCGTGAGGTCCGCGTCCGAGGCCTCGAGGGGATCGGGCGAACAAGGAATTCTTCATCATGTCAGGCTTCAAGGTCGCGGTCGCCGGCGCCACCGGCAATGTTGGCCACGAGATGCTCTCGATTCTCGCGGAGCGCCAATTTCCGGTCTCCGAAGTGGTCGCGCTTGCCTCTCCCGCTTCGATCGGGCGCGAAGTCTCGTTCGGCGACAGGACGCTCAAGTGCAAGGCGCTCGAGCATTATGACTTTTCCGACACCGACATTTGCCTCATGTCGGCGGGCGGGGCGGTGTCGAAGGAATATTCGCCCAGGATCGGCGCGCGGGGATGCGTGGTCATCGACAATTCGTCGGCCTGGCGCCTGGACCCGGACGTGCCCCTGATCGTGCCCGAGGTCAACGCGGCTGCGGCGAAAGGGTTCGGCAAGAAGAACATCATCGCCAACCCCAATTGCTCGACCGCCCAGCTCGTTGTGGCGCTGAAGCCGCTGCACGACCGCGCGACAATCCGGCGGGTCGTGGTGGCGACCTATCAGTCGGTCTCCGGCGCCGGCAAGGAAGCGATGGACGAATTGTTCGCGCAGACGCGCGCGGTGTTCGTGTCCGATCCGGTCGAGCCGAGGAAGTTCTCGAAGCGAATCGCTTTCAACGTCATTCCGCAGATCGACGTGTTCATGGATGACGGCTCGACCAAGGAAGAGTGGAAGATGGTCGCCGAGACCAAGAAAATCCTCGACCCCAAGATCAAGCTGACCGCGACCTGCGTCAGGGTGCCCGTGTTCATCGGCCACTCGGAGGCCGTCAACATCGAATTCGTCGATCCGATCAGCGCCGACGAGGCGCGGGAGATCCTGCGCAAGGCGCCCGGCTGCCTGG